>CALGNM010000382.1 GCA_937958665.1 uncultured bacterium
ATCGTATTCGGTGACTGGAGTTCAGACGTGTGCTCTTCCGATCTAGATAGGCGTCTATCCAGCGCCAGACCCGGCTGACGAAGCGGAAGGAGCCGTTGATTCCGTCCTCGGTCCACTGGACATCGTCCTCGAAGGGGGCCACGAACATCTCGTACACTCTAAGGCTGTCGGCTCCGTAACGATGGGCAATCTCGTCCGGTGTCACCACATTACCCTTGGATTTGGACATCCGGGCCCAACGCCAGATGATCTTGTCGGCCGGGTAGGTGCGCGCTTCCTCCGGCTTCAATAGTATCCAGTCCAGCACGGTGCCCCCCTCCCCGCCCTCCTCATGGGTCGGGCGCCGCCCTGGGGTGTATGCCAGCAGGGATCCTTGGTTTTTCAACACCTTGAACGGCTCCTGGAATCCAACGTATCCGGCATCGTAAAGGACCTTGGTCCAAAACCGGGAGTACAACAGATGGGAACGGGCGTGCTCGATGCCTCCGGTATAGAAGTCCACCGGCATCCAATAATCCAGCTGCTTTCGGTCGGCAAAGTTCCGGCTATTGCGAGGGTCTATGAAGCGCATGAAATACCAGGAGGAACAGGCGTAGCCGCCCATGGTGTCAGTCTCCCGGCGGGCCGGTCCGCCGCACTTGGGGCAATGTACATTTACGAATTCCGGGATGTTGGCCAGGGGAGATTCTCCGGTTCCCGAGGGCTGGTAGTTGGCCACCTCTGGCAGCAGCACCGGCAGATCCTGCTCCGGTACCGGGACTTCGCCGCATTTGGCGCAGTGGATGATGGGGATTGGGGCCCCCCAGTATCTCTGGCGGGAGATCAGCCAGTCACGGATCCGGTAATTGACGGTTCCCTTCCCTATCCCCCTGTTCTCCAGCCATTCGATGATTCGGCGCTTGAACTCCCCGGTAGGCAGCCCGTCGTACTCACCGGAGTTTACGGCGATGCCCTCCTCGGGCTCGGCCCTCTCCAGTTGGTATCTTGATCCGTCCCGGCTTACCACCTGGACCACCGGCAGGTTGAATTTCCTGGCAAATTCGAAATCCCGTGAGTCGTGGCCCGGCACGCACATGATGGCTCCGGTACCATAGCCCATCATCACGTAATCTGCTATCCAAATGGGGATCTCCTTGCCGTTTACCGGATTGACCGCCATGGCCCCAGTGAATACTCCGGTTTTGGTCCGCTCGGCGTTGAGACGATCCACCTCGGCCATGCTGCCGGAACGCTTGATGTAGTCCTCCACCCCGGCCAACTTTTCCGGTCTGGTTATCTTCCGGACCAAGGGATGCTCAGGAGCCAGCACCAGGAAGGTGGCACCGAACAGGGTGTCGGGCCGGGTGGTGAAGATCCGGATTTTTGATTCTGAATCCTTAATCCCGAATTCGACCTCGGCCCCCTCGCTCCGGCCTATCCAGTCACGCTGCATCTCCTTCATCCCGTCCGACCATTCCAGCCCGTCCAGGTCCTTCAGCAGCCGGTCGGCATAGGCGGTAATCCGGAAGAACCACTGGGGCATGGGACGCTTCTCGACCAGGGTGTCGCAGCGCCAGCATCTCCCCTCCTTGACCTCTTCGTTGGCCAGGCCGGTCTTGCACTGCGGACACCAGTTGATCGGGGCGGTTGACCGGTAGGCCAACCCCCTCTGGTGAAGCAACAGAAAGAACCACTGGGTCCATTTATAATACTCGGGGTCGCTGGAGTTAATCTCCCGGTCCCAATCGTAACTGCAACCGGCCAGCTTCAGGGTGCGGCGGTAGTTAGCTGCGTACTCCGGCACCAAGTCCCGGGGGTTGCGCCCGGTCTGGATAGCGGCGTTTTCGGCCGGCTGCCCAAAGGCGTCCCAGCCCATGGGATGCAGAACATTGTACCCCCTCATGCTCAGGTAGCGGCAATAGGCGTCCATGGGCACGTAGTTCTTCAGGTGCCCCACATGCAGGCCAGACCCCGAAGGATAGGGGAACATCTCCAGGGCGTAATACTTGGGGCGGCCGGAATCATCATCGGCCCTGAAGGTCCGGTCCCTGTCCCAGACCGCCTGCCATTTGGCCTCGATTTCCCTGAAATTATAATCTCGGTTCATGTTTGCCCCTGTTTGATTCATTTTAAAAAGCCTTCAGATCATCACATTTCTGAAGGCTCTCCCATCGATATTATTGGGGCCTTGCGCTATTTGCCCCCCAGCAGGTCACTGGCGTTGAGCAGTTCGTTCCCGCATTTCTCACAGTACCAGTTGTCGGCCCGGTTGAAGGCTCCGCACTTCGGGCACTTCAGCTCTCCCTCGTGCGACTCCTCCTCTTCCGGCTGCTCCTCGACCGGCGCCGGGCTGGGTGACGGCGGAGGGGCGGCCGGCAAAGGTTCCGGGGCGCGTTCTGGGGCGTTCTGGCCCAGGGCGCCCATGATGCTCTCAAAACTCTTGTTTAACTCGTCCACCTCATTCTGGCCGAAGGAAGGCAGGGAGTGAGATGGGGGGGCCGGTTCCGGCACCACTGGCGGGAGCGGAGCGACCGGCATGGGCGGCGGAGGTGGCGGGGGCACCGGGGGTGCGGCCGGCTGAACAACCGACGGCGCTGGAGGGGCTGTCGGTGCTGGAGCCGGGGCCGCATACGCTGTGGCCGGCACCCCCAAAATAGCCTGGAACTTTTCTATCTGCTGGGCCAGTTCCTGAAGCCGACCGCCGATGGTCTGGGCCTCCCCAGTCAGGACCGCCGATTGGGCGGCGAACTCCGACTCCTCTATCTCCCCGATGGTGGCCCTGAGCTCCAGTTCCTCCAGTTGGTTGCGGATTTCGGTGTCCCGGGCCAGCAAAGACTCCTGCTCTGCCAGTGCGGCGGCCATGGCCTCCTGGGCCCCGGCTCCCTTCTCCTCCAGCAGCACCTGAATCTCCAACAGCTTGGCCTCATATTCTCCCCTGACCTTGCTGAAGATCTCCGGCTTGGTGGCGGCCTTCTTTTCATCCAGCAGCTGGATTCTCCGGGTGAAGACCTCCTGCAACCGTTGCAGCTCCTCCAGCGATTCGTTGCCGGTTATGTTCTCAAGAGCCATTAATTTTTCCTCGGATTTTGGGAAGATAGTTCATATATGGTCCGCTGTACCACCGAGCGAGTATCGCCCAGACCAGATTTTAGACGGTGTTCAGCCCTAAATATATCGTTAAGCGCCGTCAGGTATTCCCGGGGACTTCTCTTGGAGGCCTGCTGGCGGACAACCCCCACCATGCCCTCTCCAATCCTGACCGTCCAGGCTATCTCCCGGTCCGGCCGGCCTCCGGCGCTCATCAGGGAGACCATCCACCATTTTTCGAACTGGTAGAACAGGGCGCTCAACAGCCTGACCGGATCCTCCCCCGATGCCAACAGCCGCTCGTAGAGGGCCAGGGCGGCTGGCTGGTCCCTTTGGCAGACCGCATCGGCCAGCTCGTAGCTTTCCACCTCGAATGAAGACCCGGCCAGGACTCTGATGTCGTCCTCGGATATCTGGCTGCGGCCCGAGCCCGAGAGGTACACCGAGAACTTTTCCAGTTCCTTCTCCAGCACCGCCAGGTTCTGGCCGGAGATATCCACCAGCATCTGGGCTCCCCCGGAGGTTATCTTCAGACCACGGGTTTCGGCCTGCTGGGACACCCAACGAACAGCTTCCGGGCCCTTGACTTGGTAGAAGGTCACCGCCACCGACTTCTCGGTCAGCCCCTTGTAGAAGGCCGTCTTCCTGTCCAAGCCAACCGAGCAGATGATCAGGCAGACATCGGGGGTGGGCGCGCCCAAATACTCCAGGATCATTTTACGGCTCTTGACCGAAAACGATTCCGCGTCTCTGACTACGATCACCCGCCGATCGGCAAACATCCCCAGGCTCTGGGTCCGCTGGACCACCGTATCGCCGTCAACTTCCGTGGCGCTAAGGCTTTCCAGACCCTCGGACAATTTCCCATCACCCAGCCAAGCCTCAGCAATCTGCCTGATGGCCTGGTCCTTCTGGTACTCCTCCTCCCCGTAAAAAAAATAGGACGGGGCTATCTTCTTAAGGGCGACCTGCCGCTGTAGCTCCTTCAAGGTCATAATACTATAATAGTTTACTAACTTATCAGTTGTTTGTCAATACAATTCTTACCTTCCTGTGGGTTGATACCGAAAGGCCGGGCCCCAAGGGGCCCGGCCTCCTGTCTCAAGGGCTATCGGATGACTGTCAATCGCCGGGTCAGCGTCCGGCCCATGGCCTTGAGCTGATAGATGTAAACCCCGGATGACAGCTTGCGGCCGTTGGCATCGCCGCCGTTCCAGTCATAGACATGGTTCCCGGCCTCCATCCGGCCATTGACCAGGGTGACCACCTTCTGCCCCAGCACGTTGTAGATCTCCAGGGAGACCTGTCCGGCAGCAGGCAGGCTGAAACGGAAACTGGCTTTGCCGCCTGATACCGGGTTGGGAGCCACCGGCTTGAGTTGCAGGGTGTATAAGCCCGGGACGATCCCTCCACCCAGCCCGGTTGGGGTGGCCGAAGCCTCATTGCTATATGCACTGAAAGTGTCGGGCGTGCTGTAATGGGCTCTAACCACGTAGTAGTAAGGAGTTCCGTTGGTGACCGTATTGTCAATGTAGTGCGGCGCACCGGCTGTTCCGAGCGACATGTATGGCCCTCCTAAATCGAAGCTCCGCCACACCGAGTATCCGGAGATGTTTTTTGCCAGTAGCAGAGCCCCTTTGAGTTCGGGGTAGACCGGAGCCTGCTTATTGGCGACCGGCAAGGTTTTCAGCCCCGACAGCTTGGCCAACGGTTTGTTGCCAGGTTCCAGGGCGCAAGATTTAAGTTTTAGCCCTTTGGAATAGCTGGAGTATGAGACCACCGCCTGCTGAGCCCAATCGTTGTAATCATCGACGTTCCAAACCATGCCCCAATTGTCGGCCGAAAAGTCATAAACCGTGGAATGAATCCCTGGGCCGTCTCCATCGCACAGTGGCATCGGGCGGTTGTCGGTGCGGAGTACATATCCTACATGGAAATCACCCGCGGACAATACCAGGCTATCGGAGGAAAGATCGACCACGGTGTAATTCGGGTAGTCCAGCGGCATCACCACGCGGGGAGCCACCAGATCAATCGACCGGTCAGGCAGGCCCGACCCGTCATCAGGCCATACATGAACCTCCACCGAATCCCCGCCTGCGGCATGCCACCACGATGACACCACCTGCTCCAACTTGCAGGGATAATGCTGGGGAGTGAAACGGGTGTCGGTTATGTCCCCAGCGGCCAGGAAAAGCCCCGTCCCGTTTCCGGTCGAATAATCAATTATCTCGGCCGGCGGCGCCCAGGTCAGTTCCACCTCCATATTACTGGCCATAGCCGCCAAGCTGGATGGCGGCAGCGGGTCAAGGATCCGCAGTTGGTAACCCCGGTACATGTCGGGATCATAGCCGGCTGATCCCCCGTCATTCCAGGCTCCCAAGAAATATTCTATAACCGTACCGGGAGCAAATGGTCCGGGAATGCTGTAGCTGAAGGTGTCGCCTTCGATAGTACTATGGGTAACAGCCCACCAGGTGGCCAGATGGCAGTCGGTGTACCATAAGGTATCAGCAACAATGCCAGCTTTCCCAGGATCGGTAATTGCTGCCCGCACCAGAAATGGCCCGGTGCCGTCGTATGTATCGCCAGGTTGTTCAACCATAGTGATGACTGGGCCCAGCTTGCCAATTGTGGTGAATTTCACGATGGTGTCAGGCAAAACGGCCAGGCTATTGCCGGCCAGGTCGGTTCCCGCCGTAACCACCACCGCCATGGTGCTGTTGGGTGAATACGAATACTGTGGGGTCAGGGTGAATGTGTCGCAGGATGTGCTCCAGGCGGGGGTGAAATCGTGGAAGGGATCGGTGAAGCCAACCAAGGCGTTGGTATCCATCGGCTCGGAAAAGACGATGATTATGGGCTCGTTGAGCCCGACGTCGGTAGCCTCCCAGGCGGGGGAAACAAAAGCCACAAAGGGGCTGATGGTATCACCCGATGCCGTGGTGAACATAAAGCTGTCGGGCAGGACCGCCAGGGGGTTGCCGGCCAGGTCGCTGGCCCCGGTGACCCTGAAGGTGTAAAGGGTCGAAGGATCCAAATTGCCCGAGATGGGGGCCAGGGAGACGGTGTCAAAGGTGGCGTTCCAGGTCTCGGTCAGCGATGGATCGGGCGTTATGCTCCAGTAAAAGCTGTTGTAGTCAATGGGCTCGGAGAAAACGATATATATGGGAGCATCCACCGCCACGCCGGTGGCCCCGTCAGCTGGCAAGGTGGAGACTATGGTCGGCGGCTCCACATCCCCGGTCAGAGAAGTTTTGCTCTTGGCCATGGTGAACTTTGCGTTGAATGGCCCCACCTCGTCCGCTTCGATCATCCCCCCATCGGCAGTACCGTTGAATATCCTATTGGCTACTAACGGAAATGACCAGGTGCTGTCATCCTCACCCACCATGCCCATCACCATGGTTGATTCATCGTCGGCCTCGGTGAAGGAGGTGTTGAAATCCTCCGGCCGGTAGTAAAGCTTCAGGCTGGCCGAAGAGTAATCGGCTATCGAATCGGGCCGCCAGCCGAAGTCCCATTGCCGTTGCATCGCCTCCTGGGGCACCTTGGCGGCCGGATGCACCCCATCGATTGCCCGGCAGGCGATCAAACCGGCTTTGGTGACCCCGGTGAAGGACAAAGTGGCCGGGGAGGATCCGTTGGCGGTCCCTACCATAAAGGCGACCTGCTGGGTCCCTCCCCAGACCGGGACTGGCCTGCCCATGTAGCCTATCACGTAGCCGTCCGCTTCGTTCATGCCGTATCCGCCGAAGACGCCCAAGACATCCCCTTCGTTGGCTATTATCGGACCGCCGTAGGCCTCCACATTGTTCACGTAGCGGGTGCTGTCCAGATAAAGCTCGTGGTATACGGTCAGGTTGGCGACCGCATCGTCGCTTTGGTACGGCAACTCGTAGCCGGTAGTGCACGGAATGGCGCCCGAATAGACGACGTTGATAGTGTCGGTGAACACCGGTTTGTTGGCCAATGCGCCAAGGGCCCGGTCGATGGTGGAGTTCTTCTCCATGCGGAATGTCGGGAAATTATAGCATACGCCATTTTGCAGGCCAAGCCCTCCCTTGATTACAATGGGGCAAGGGGTGCTGAAACCTGCATTACTGTTTATGTTCAGGCTGTCGATACGGATGGTATCGGTGAACATACCTGAGAAAATAATGCCGCCGTTCTCATGGATGTTAACCACCTCGGTGCCGGCACTGTCCGAGTAGGCAAACAGGGTATCTCCCAGGGTAAGCCCGGAATACAAGTTCAGCACCGCTCTTTTGCCGCTGCGGACCGACATGTTGAAATTCATCCCGGGCTGAAGCTTGAAGCTTCCGCCGGCCAGGTTGAAGGTGGCGCTATAGGGGGAAGGAAGCGAGCTGCTGGTGGTGATGCCAACATAGGATGAGTCACCGAAATTTACCTCACCATTGACTCCGACGTTGTAGGTAACGTTATCAACGTTGTTCCCGTAAAGCGCGGCGCCCTTATAGTGAAGAGATATCGGCCGATCAATGATAATGTTAACATTGGCAGCGGCTACTTGCAGGCGTGCTATATCGGTCGTGCCCATACCGGTCATAAACACATCGGTGCTGCACATGTAACACAGGCCATCTGTGGGTCCTCCCACATATCCATCGTTTGTAACATTTCCCCATAGCCTGATATACCTGTTGGTAGTATTGTTATTATAAAGTTTTGCCGTGCCCTCTACTTTTAGGCTGGCAGCCCTCTTCGGGCTTGCTTCCACAATCACGGTATCTCCAGCCTGTATTGTTATGTTAGCATACGGCGGAGTCGCCGGAGGTGCGGAAGACGCAGGGACCCAGCTTGCGCCGTCGTAGGTTTCCCAGGTTGCCGCCGTCCCCCAATTGCCGTTGGTCACCGACCGGTAATCGCCCGCCACCTGTGCCAGCGCGAGTCCGGACAGGATGGCCAGGGCCACAGTCGTCATCAGACACTTTTTTGCCATTTTCAAATCTCCTTATAAGATCGGAAGAGCGTCGTGTAGGGAAAGAGTGTAGATCTCGGTGGTC
>CALGNM010000383.1 GCA_937958665.1 uncultured bacterium
CCCCGAGATCTACACTCTTTCCCTACACGACGCTCTTCCGATCTCCTCAACCTGGGGACCTTCGGGGCAGGGGCTTTGGCCATCCTTCTCATGTATCCGGTTATCAACTGGCTGGTGCCAGGTCCGGTCGAATTCAGTCTAAATCCCACCGGGACCCTGTCTCTACTGACTCCGGGGGGGATATTTGGTGCGGTGGTGGCCGGGCTGATCTCCGGCATCGCCATCGGTTTGCTGACCGAATACTACACCTCCGAGTCCCGGTCTCCGGCCCGGGGCATAGCCAAGCAGTCTCTGACCGGTCCGGCCACCACCATCATCGGGGGCCTGGCCCTGGGCATGCTGTCCACCGCCCTGCCGATGACCTGCATCGCCATCGCCATAGTGGTGGCCTACCAATTTGCCGGCCTGTACGGCATAGCCATCGCGGCCTTGGGCATGCTGTCCACCACCGGGATCCAGCTGGCGGTAGATGCCTACGGCCCGATAGCCGACAACGCCGGGGGCATCGCCCAGATGAGCCATCAGGCGGGAGAGGTCAGGGAGCGCACCGATCGGCTGGATGCGGTGGGCAACACCACCGCCGCCATCGGCAAGGGGTTTGCCATTGGCTCGGCGGCCCTGACCGCGTTGGCCTTGTTTTCGGCCTTTCAGGCGGCGGCAGGTTTGGACAAAATCGATGTTTCCCAGCCCAACGTGATTGCCGGTCTGCTGATGGGGGGGATGCTCCCCTTCCTGTTCAGCTCCATGGCCCTGCAGGCGGTAGGGAAGGCGGCCTTTGAGATGGTGGCCGAGGTGCGCCGCCAGTTCAAGGAGATCCCCGGCCTGCTGGAGGGCAAGGAGGGGGCGGTGGCTGATTATGCCAAGTGTGTGGATATATCCACCGCGGCGGCCATCAAGCGGATGATACTGCCGGGCCTGCTGGCGGTGGTGACTCCGGTGGTGTTCGGGCTTTGGAACATCGAGGCCTTGGGCGGACTGCTGGCCGGTGTCACGGTCAGCGGGGTGCTGCTGGCCATTTTCATGTCCAACTCCGGAGGGGCCTGGGACAACGCCAAGAAGCACATCGAGGGGGGGCAGCACGGTGGCAAGGGTTCCAGTGCCCACCACGCGGCGGTGGTGGGCGATACGGTGGGCGATCCCTTCAAGGATACGGCCGGGCCGTCGCTGAACATTCTGATCAAACTGATGAGTGTGGTGGCCCTGGTGATAGCCCCCTTCTTGAGATCGCTGGCCAAATAGGGTATTGGGCCAGGCCAAGGGCCGCAGCCCGCTATCGGCCGCGGCCCGACTTATACTTGAGTGAGGCGGATGATAAACGAGGTTGAAAAGAAACGGCGGCGGATACGCTGGTGGTTTAATATGTGCTCCAGCGCCCTGATCTTTCTGATCGGGCTGCTGTTCCTGGTCTTGCGGTTTGGCTACGATTATGACCCTCTGCCGGGGAGATTCTGGATGATCGTCGGGCTGTTGCTGGGCTACGGGTCCTTCCGTTTGGTCCTCTATGCCTGGAAGGGAGCCCACCTATTTGATGACCTGGAAAACGAATAGATCTGACGGAAAATATTAACCGGAGTTATAATTGCAATTAGGAATAATCGGACTGCCCCAGTCGGGCAAGACCACCATCTTCAACGCCCTGACCAAGTCCTGCGTCAAGGTGGGAGAATACTCCACCGGATGCGAGGTACACATCGGCGTGGTTAAAATGCCAGATCCCCGGCTGGAAAAGCTGACCGCCATGTTCAACCCCAAGAAGAAGGTGCCGGCCACCATCACCTATGTTGATATCGGGGGCATGTCCAAGGGGGTTTCAAGCCATGGCGGGTTGGGTACGGAATTCCTGACCCAGATGCACGCCATGGACGCGGTCATTTTGGTGCTGAGAGGTTTCGACGGAAACGAGGGCACCCCAAAACCATTGGATGATTACACCACCATCACCACCGAGCTGCTGCTTTCCGACATGGCCATGATTGAACGCCGGATAGACAAGGTAAAAAAGGATCTGGGAAAGACCAAGAAACCCGAACTGGAGAAGGAACTGGCCCTGCTGGACAAGATCGGAAGAGCACACGTCTGAACTCCAGTCACCGAATACGATC
>CALGNM010000384.1 GCA_937958665.1 uncultured bacterium
GATCCGCACCTGGGCGACCAGTACCGGGGCCACCAGCAGCAGGGCGAGCCCGGCCAGCGGCAGGTACAGCCGGTGCTCGGCGAAGTTGGCGTAGGTGGTGTTTCCGGCAAAACTGGGCGCCAGAAACAACAGGAACCAGACGGCCCCGAACAGGAAGCGTTTCCGATCCCTGATACCCAAGGCCGCCGTAACCGCCAGCATCATCAAGGCGCCCATCGCCCCATGGGCCGGCGGCAGGTCAGCCGGGATGGGGTCGCCCGAAAGATTAACCGGCAGGAATATCTTGCCCAGATAGCTCAGGAACCCCGTCCAATTATCTGCCAGGGTGTTCATCCGTAGGTTGCCTTGGGTCAGGCCGCCGGAGAGTGCTGTCGACCTCAGGGCCAGATAGATTGCCAGGGCCGCCGCCCACCCAACTGACAACATAACAACCCGCCGGCCGGAGGTGCCCTCCCCACGCCTGTGCTCCAACCACAGATGAAACAGGATCAGCAGCGGCAGCAGGACCGCCGTCTCCTTGGACAGCAGGGCCAACAGAAAGAGCCCGGCCTGTCCCAGACCCCACCGGGCCCGGCCCTGCCTGACATATTTAAGGTAGCACAGAAAGGAGGCCAGCACCAGGGCGGTCAGCAGCGAATCGTTGCGGCCAGGAATCCAGGCCACCGCCTGGACCAGCACCGGATGCACCGCGAATATCAGGGAAGCCAGCAGGGATGGCAACTGTCCGGTTCCCAGGTCCCTCAGGAAAGCATACAGCAGGCAGACGGCCAGCAAGTGAAGGAACACATTGCCCAAGTGAAAGGCCGCCGGCCGTACCCCGCCTATCCAGCTGTCAACCATGAAAGACAAAGTCAGTAACGGCCGGTAATAGACGTCCTGATGTCCCCAGACCACATCGGTGGCAAAGGCCCGCAGGATGTTGCCGGGGTTGCCCAGATACCCAGCCTTCTGCTGCAGCAATTCGATGTCGTCATGGTTGCTGTAATCAAAGCCTACAGTCTGGCCGTAGATGGCCACTATCACTAGCGCGATCAGCAGATAGGGGTAAACTTTGGGAAAGTGCGTTCTCATGTCTTCCTATTTTTCAAGCCGGAAGTCAACCGGGCCGCCCGCCTGCCTGGCGGCCCGGTAATGTGCCAGGGCCTCTTCCCTTCGGTCGGACAGCAGATACAGCTGGGCCAGGCGCAGATTGATCAGGGGATGGCCGGGGCAAAGGCGATGAGCAGCCAATAGCTGAGCCAGGGCCTGCTCGCCCCGTCCCTGCCGGGAGAGGGCTACCCCCAGGTTGAGCAAAGCCTCGGGATTATGGGGATCAAGCGCCAGGGCCCGCCGCAGGTATAGTTCTGCCGAATCCGGCCGGCCCAACTCCAACATAAGCACCCCGGTGTTCAGCAGCGGATCGGAATCCCCGGCGGATAGCCGTTCTGCCTGAGCCAGATGCCGGCGGGCCGGCTCCCATTGTCCCTGCTGGAAATAAACCAGAGCCAGATTGTTGTGGACGTTGGCCAGATTGCTGTCTGTCTCCAAAACCCTCCGGAAATGGACCTCGGCCGAGTCCGATGCCCCTTTTTTCATCCAAGCCAGGGCCAGGTCGTTATGAGCCGAAGGGCTCTCCTCCAGGCTTAAAGAGTGGAGATATCTCTTAATCGCTTCATCGGTCCGGCCTTCCCGAAAATACTGGCGGCCCAGCATCTGGTGGGCCAGCCCGGAACGGGGCGAGGTTCTGACAGCATTTGACCAGAAGCTGACTCCGTCGGCTAAGGCTGTCTGATGGCGGAACGAGATCATCCCCCAAGCGCAGCAATAACCAAGGCCATGGCCACCCCGGCCCGCGGTGGCAATTTTTTCACCAATTTGCTTTGGCCCAGAACCAGCAAGATCCCAAACAGGGGGAGATACAGCCGGTGCTCCAGGAAGTTCATGGAGTGCGATGATGGGATGAAGGTGGGCACCAGAAACAGCAGGAACCAGGCCAGCCCGAACCAGAAAGCTTTCCGATCACCCAGTCCCCCGGCACAGGCCAGCCCGGCCAGGATTGCCGCGCCGATGATTCCAAACACCAGGTTGATGTCCTTGGCCAGCGGCAGCACCGACAAATTGAGGGGCAGCGTTACCTTGCCCAAGTATGATAGCAGACCGATTCCGGCCTCGAGATCGGAAGAGCACACGTCTGAACTCCAGTCACCGAATACGAT
>CALGNM010000385.1 GCA_937958665.1 uncultured bacterium
AGATCGTATTCGGTGACTGGAGTTCAGACGTGTGCTCTTCCGATCTGCATCTGCCTGATACTGGCGGCCGGCCAGGGCACCCGGATGAAGTCCGATCTGGCCAAGGTCCTGCATCCCTTATGCGGGAAGCCGCTGGTGGAGCATGTGGTCCGCTCGGCCCAAATGGCTGGGGTGGCCAGGACGGTGGTCATCGTCGGCCATCAGGCCGCTAAGGTCAGAGAGTCATTGAAGGGTCTGGACGTTGAGTTCGTGCTGCAGGCCGAACAGAAGGGCACCGGCCATGCGGTGATGCAGGCCCTGCCCATCATAAATAATTTTGCCGGCGAGCTACTGGTTCTGTACGGCGACGTGCCGTTGATCAAACCGCAGACCATCGTCTCCCTTCTGAAAAAGCATCGTGAAGATCGCAACGCCTGCACCATGCTGACCACGGTCATCGAACAGCCGGGCTCCTACGGCCGCATCATTCGTGATCAGAACGGCGCGGTGTCCAAGATTGTAGAGGCCAAGGATGCCACCCCGGAGGAACTGGCAATCAAGGAGATAAACCCGGCCATCTATTCCTTCGAGAACCAGAGGCTGGTGGAGGCCCTGTCCCAGTTGCAGCCCAACAACAAGCAGGGCGAGTATTATCTGACCGATGTAATAGGAATCTTCAAGAGTCAGGGCCGGAGGATTGCGGCCCAGATCGTAGAGGACAGCCGGGAGGTGCTGGGGATCAACACCCCCGAGGAACTGTCCGAGTGCGAGGGATACCTGAAGCAACTGAAACCCTAGATCCTGGCAACCATGGACCAATAAAAGAACTATGTCGGCCGTAGACCTGAAAAATCGCAAAACCAAATCCGGCGGGGGGCGATTCTTGCCGGCAGCCATCATATTCCTGGCGATCGTTTTGGGCTTCATAGCCGTATCAGTTTACTTGCGGTGGCACCAGGCCCGGGAAATCGCCATCAGCCGCAGAAAGGCCGAGATCCGCATCGAGGTGCTCAACGGCACCAAGAAGGGCGGCCTGGCCCAGGAGGTGGCGGCCATGCTGAGGAAGGATGGCTTCGACGTGGTGGATGTGGCCAACGCCGAGAACGACAGCTTCCCGGAGACGGTGGTGGTGGACCGGGCCGACAATGGGCGGAGCAACGCCGTCCTGGTGGCCAAAACCCTGAAATGCCAGAACATCATTCCCCAGACAGAACCAACATCTTTATTGGAGGTTACAGTAATAATTGGACAAGATCGCCTCAAAGACAAGAAGAAAGGCTTCCTCGGCATCAGCTTCTAATGCCTCGAGGAATAAGCCTGCCGCCAGACCCAGGATCAAGCCGGGAACCGTTAAGGCCAAGAGTCTGACCCGGAGGGCCACGACGGCGGCCAGGGCCAAAGCCCCGGCCGCCAGCCCCGGCCAGCATCTGGCCAGGGAGATCGCCCGGCTGACCCTGAACAAGAAGGCCTTTGACGTGGTGATCCTTGACCTGCGGGGCCTTTCCACCGCCACCGACTTCTTCGTAATTGCCTCCGGGGCCACCGACATTCAGATTAGGGCCATCCGGCGGGCCGTCGAAGAGGGGCTGCAATCCAAAGGCATCCGGGCCATGCACATCGAGGGGGAGAAGAACGCCACTTGGTTGTTGATGGACTACTCCGACGTTGTGGTCCATATCATGCAGCCCCGGGTGCGTGACTATTACAACCTGGAGGCACTGTGGGGCGATGCCCCGCAGGAGGAAGTGAAGGACTAGGCCGCCAGTCCCTGGCCTGACAGCCGGGCAGAGCGGTTGACTATGATAAAAGAGCATCTGCGACATAACATCGTCCAGGCGGTGCGGCAGGCCCTTGATTTGGAGTTAACCTCGTCCGAGATCGGCTTGGAGAGGCCCAAACAGGAGGGGCACGGCGATTGGTCAACCAACGCGGCCATGGGTCTGTCGAAAAGCCTTAAGGATAATCCCCGCAGGCTGGCTGAAAAAATCGTAGCCTGTCTTAAGGTTGAGCCGGAATTAGTGGAGGGCGTCGAGGTGGCCGGGCCGGGCTTCATCAACTTCCGGCTGGCTGCGGGCTGGTTGTACCGCGAGCTGGCAAACCTGCTGGACAGGAAGGGGGCATACGGTTCATGCGACCATGGGCGGGGGGAACCGGTTCAGGTGGAATTCGTTTCGGTCAATCCCACCGGCCCCCTGCATGTGGGCCATGGACGGGGTGCCTTCGTGGGTGATGCGATCTCACGGCTAATGATGTTTGTGGGGTATAATGTCCATCGCGAATATTATATCAACGACGCCGGGAACCAGATAGACAAGCTGGGCCGTTCGGTGCTGGCCCGTCTAAACGAGCTGTGGGGCCGTTCTGCCCAATTCCCCGAGGGCGGGTACCAGGGGGAATATATCAGGGACTTCGCTGCCAGGTTGGATGCCGAACAGGGGTTGAGGTTACAGAACCTGCCGCCGGATGAATTACTGACCCAAGTCACTACCCTTTCCCGGCAGGGCATGCTGGATATGCTGAAGGACTCCCTTAAGGACCTCAAGGTGGAGTTCGACCAGTGGTTCTCCGAGGTAAGTCTGGTGGAATCGGAGGCTATCAAACAGGCCCTGGAGCAGCTGGAGGCCAAGGGCTGTCTGTACCGGCAGGATGGGGCATTGTTCTTCAAGGCCACCGAATTTGGTGACGAGAAGGACCGGGTGGTGGTCAAGTCCACCGGGGAGCATACCTATTTCGCGGCCGACATTGCCTATATGCTCAACAAGTTCGGACGGGGTTATAAAAAACTGATCTATGTCTGGGGGGCCGATCATCATGGTGATGTCCCACGCATGAAAGGAGCTGCCCGGGCCCTGGGGCAAGATCCGGATGCCTTGGAGTTCATACTGATGCAGATGGTCCGGCTGGTCGAGCAGGGACGGGAGGTGAAGTTCTCCAAGCGCAGCGGGGTGATAGTCACCCTGGACGAGCTGCGGGACGAGGTGGGCCCGGACGTGATGCGGTACTTCTTTTTAATGCGGCGCAGCGAGAGTCAATTTGACTTTGATTTGGACCTGGCCCGCAAACATTCCGACGAGAACCCGGTATTTTATGTGCAGTACGCGCACGCCCGGATCTGCAGCATCCTTGACCATGCCCGGGATAAGGGAGTTGTCCGGACCAAGAGCGATCTGGCCCTGCTGAAGGAGAAGGAGGAGATCAGCCTGATCAAGGCCCTGCTGGAATTTCCCGAGGTGGTGCTGGGGGCGGCCCTGGCCCGGGAGCCGCATCGTCTGCCGACCTACCTCCAGGATCTGGCCGGAACGTTCCACAATTTCTACCACCAGCATAGGGTGGTGACCGAGGATGCCGCTCTGACCCAGGCCCGGCTGGACCTGTGCGACGCCGCCCGGATAGTGTTCGCCAACGGGCTGGGGCTGCTGGGGGTGAGCGCCCCGGAGAAGATGTAAACCTCTCCCTTTATCCCTCCCCTCGAGGGGAGGGAAGGGCGGGGTGAGGTCGAAACCATGAGCTTAAAAACCAATTACAAAGGCCACGATGCCCGGTACAAAAGGCTCAAAGCCGAGGGCAAGGCCGGCTGGGATGATGAACAGACCTGGCAGGACTGGCGCCGGGAGATAGCGGAGCTGATGGAATATCGGGATTTCCCCGGAATGGGCAAGGTGCTGGAACTGGGATGCGGGGCCGGGGACGTTTCGATTCTGTTTGCTGAGAAAGGCTATGACGTAAGCGGCATCGATATCTCGCCGACGGCCATCGAGTGGGCCAGAGATCGGAAGAGCGTCGTGTAGGGAAAGAGTGTAGATCTCGGGGGTC
>CALGNM010000386.1 GCA_937958665.1 uncultured bacterium
GTTATGAATAGCAAACCCAAGATCGGGCTGGCCCTCTCCGGCGGGGTGGGCTACTGCATGGCCCATATCGGCGTTCTCCAGGTGCTGGAGGAAAACGGAATCCGGCCCGACATGATAGCCGGCACCTCGGGCGGGGCCCTGATCGGGGCCATGTATGCCTCTGGCATCCGCCCCGACCGCATCGAGCAGATCGCCAAGGAGATCAGCTGGCGCAAGCTGATGGGTCTGCACCTGCTGTTCAAGGGGATGATGTCCTCCCGGCCAATCGAGCAGATGGTGGACGAGCTGCTGGGCAAGGGGCGGCGTTTCGCCGATCTGTCGATCCCCCTGCTGGTGACGGCGGTGGACCTGGTGCGGGAGGAAAAGGTGCTGTATCCGGAGCAGGACGGCCAGACCATCTCCCGACCGGTACGGGCCTCCTGCAGCTTGCCGCTGGTCTTCGCCCCGGTCAAAGACGGAGAGCGGATGCTGGTGGACGGCGGGATGCTGGTGCCCCTGCCGGTGCTGGAGCTGAAGGAGAGGGGTATGGACCGGGTCATCGCGGTCAGCTTGAGGCCGTCGCGTTCGGCCCCCAAGAACGTCTTCGAGGTGGCCCTGCGGACCCTGAGCGTGGCCAACAACGAGCGGAAGGAGGCCGCCCGCCAGGCCGCCGATGTCCTGATAGAATGCCATCTGGGCCAGACCAGCCGCTGGGACCTGCAGGCGGCCCTCGACCTTGTCAAGGTGGGGCGGATGGCGGCCGAGGAAAAACTGGGAGCCTTGAAATCCCTGGCTGGGGAGGCCGGTAACTGATGGATGGAAAGACGGGAATCGGGCTGGCCTTGTCGGGCGGGGTGGGCTACTGCCTGGCCCATATCGGGGTGATCAAGGCCCTGGAGGAGGCCAAGGTCAACGTGGAGGTGGTGGCCGGGACCTCGGGCGGGGCCCTGGTCGGGGCCCTCTATGCCTCGGGCATCAGGTCCGACCGGCTGGAGGAGCTGGCCAAGGCCATTTCCTGGAACAAACTGATGAGTCCCACCATGATCTTCCGCAACAAGGGCCTGTTGTCTTCGGAGCCCATCGAGAAGCTGGTGGATGAGCTGATCGGCAAGGGGCGGCGCTTCAATGAGCTGCAGCTGCCCCTGTCGGTGTCCACGGTGGACCTGATCTCGGGACAGGAGGTGGTCTTCCCCAACCAGCCTGACGAGCTGATTGCTCCGGTCGTCCGGGCCTCCTGCTCGGTGCCGGTGGTGTTCGCCCCGGTCAAGATCGGCCCCTGGCTGCTGTCCGACGGAGGCATCAAGGCTCCGCTGCCCATCGAGGCCCTCAAGAAACACCAGCCCCAACTGACCATCGGGGTGGTGTTCTCCACCGGGCGTTACGAGCCCACCAACCTGTTCGAGATCGGAATCAGGTCCATGATGCTGGCCAATGACAAGATCCTGGAGGCCTACGAGCAGGAGATGGACGTGCTGATCCGCTGCGATACCGGGCAGATCTCCAGCTGGGACCTGAAAACCGCGGTGGCCCTGATAGACGTGGGCTACGAGGCCGCCCGCCCCATTCTGGACAAGCTGAAGGACTGCTGCCGCAACAAAAGCATTAATCTGAAATAGAGGGGGCATGAACCTGACCCAACTGCTGCTGGCGCTGGTCGGCGGGTTATTGATGGCCGCCATCCTGCTGCTGCCCTGGTGGATCCGCCGGGCCTTGAAGGAGGCGAATGACTCATCCCGCAACGACCAGTCCCTGAACCTGATGAGCCAGTGGCTTCAGGAAACCAAGTCCTCATTGGAGGGGAGGCTCCAGGAGACCAGGCAGACCCTGGATTCACGGCTGGCCGAGGTGGACCGCAAGATGGCCAACTCCCTGGAGTCGGTCAGCCAGCGGCTGGAGGGAAACACCAAGACGGTGGGAGATCGGCTGGACGGGGCGGCCCGGGTGATCGGCGATGTCCAGAAGCAGCTGGGGGTCCTCTCCAAGGCCACCGAGACCATGCAGGAGATCGGGCGGGACATATCCTCCCTGCAGGACATCCTCAAGGCCCCCAAGATCAGGGGAGGCCTGGGCGAGTACTTTCTGGGCGACCTGCTGGGGCAGATCCTGACCGCCCCCAATTACGACCTGCAGCATGTCTTCCGCTCCGGCGAGAAGGTGGATGCGGTGGTCCGGCTGTCCGGCCGGCTGGTGCCGGTGGACGCCAAATTCCCCTTGGAGAACTTCCAGAAGATGCTGGCGGCCCAAGGCGATGAGGAACGCAAGGCCTGGCGAAGAAAGTTTGTGGCCGATGTCAAAAAGCATGCAGATCGGAAGAGCACACGTCTGAACTCCAGTCACCGAATACGAT
>CALGNM010000387.1 GCA_937958665.1 uncultured bacterium
CCACCGAGATCTACACTCTTTCCCTACACGACGCTCTTCCGATCTAGGGGCTGGACGGCAAGATCGAGGACTACCGCCGGATGGAGAAGACCCTCCAGGACACCCTGATGTCCGCCCAGAAGACTTCCGACGAGCTGAGGGACAATGCCGAGCGGCGGGGGGAACTGCTGATCAAGGAGGCCCAGTTCAAGGCCGACCAAATCATTGGGGAGGCCCGGGCCCGGCTGATGGACCTGCAGCGCCAGATAGCCGATCTGAAGAACGTCCGCAGCAGCTATATGGCCAAGCTGCGCAGCCTGCTGGAATCGCACCTGGACATGCTGCAGACCCAGGAGATGGACTCCGGTATCCGAATCCAGACCAACATCTTCTCGGCCATGCACAAGGACCAGCCGGCCCGGGCCGAGGCGGCTCCGGTCGTCCCGCCTCCCGAGCCGGCCCGGGAGGAGCCCAGCATGGCCGACATGAAGAAGATGCTGACCACCCTGATGAGCACCGTCAAAATCAAGGAGCCGGATGGCGAGGCCTCTCCGGCCGCCGGGAGCGACGACCTGGCCCCGCTTATCAACGACGGGGCCGAGGAGGGCGGGGGAGAGCAGAACATTGAGGGCGAGGAACAGAGATGAGCGACCTGATCCAGATGATCGACCAGGCGGCCGGATTCATCAAGAGCCGGACCGCCAGCAGCCCGGAGATTGGCATCATCCTGGGCACCGGGCTGGGCGGGCTGGTCAAGGAGATCGAAACGGCCGACATCATCCCCTACCAGGAGATCCCCAATTTCCCGGTCTCCACCGTTGAGAGCCATGCCGGCCGGCTGATCTTCGGCCGGTTATCGGATAAACCGGTGATGGCCATGCAGGGCCGCTTCCACTACTATGAGGGCTACACCATGCAGCAGGTGACCTTCCCGGTGCGGGTGATGAAGGCCCTGGGGGTTAAAACCCTGATCGTCTCCAACGCCTGCGGCGGGGTCAACCCGGCCCACCAGGCCGGGGACATCATGCTGATCTCCGACCACATAAATCTGATGGGCGACCACCCCCTGATCGGCCGGAACTATGACCAGCTGGGACCCCGCTTCCCCGACATGTACGACCTCTACGACCAGGGCCTTCAGAAGCTGGCCGAGGCGACCGCCCTGGAGGAGAGGATCAAGCTGCAGAAGGGCGTCTATCTGGCCCTGACCGGCCCCACCCTGGAGACCGGGGCCGAGTACCGGATGGTGCGCCTGCTGGGGGCCGATGTGGTGGGCATGTCCACCGTGCCCGAGGTGATAGTGGCCCGGCATTCCGGGTTGAAGGTTCTGGGCTTCTCCATCATCACCGACATGGGCTTCCCCGAGGCCATGCAGCCGGTCAGTCTGGAGGAGGTCATCGCGGTGGCCGGCCAGGCCGAGAAGAAGTTCGTCCGCCTGGTTAAACAGGTGATGGCCAAGATCAACCCATAACATAAAAAAGATATTTGCCATGTCGATAACAGTAGTCGGCTCCATAGCCCTGGACAGCGTCAAGACCCCCTTTGGAGAGGCCAAGGAAGCCCTGGGCGGCAGCGCCCTGTACTTCTCCTCGGCCGCCAGCTTCTTTTGCCCGGTCAGTTTGGTGGGGGTGATCGGCCAGGACTTCCCCCGGGAAGATATCCAGTTTTTAACCAAGCGGGGAGTGGATCTCAGCGGGCTCGAGGTGGCCCCGGGCCAGACCTTTCGCTGGTCGGGCTCCTACCAATACGACATGAACGAGGCCAAGACCCACGCCACCCACCTCAACGTCTTCGAGACCTTCCATCCCAAGCTGTCCGAGAAGCATCAGAAGGCGGAGTTCCTGTTCCTGGCCAACATCCACCCGGCCCTGCAGCGGGAGGTGATCGGCAAGGTTGAAAAACCGCTGGCCATCGGCTGCGACACCATGAACTTCTGGATCCAGGGCAGCCGGGACGAACTTTTGCAGACCATCAAGCTGGTGGACATCATGTTCATCAATGATGCCGAGGCCCGGATGCTGGCCGGGGTGCCCAACCTGGTGAAGGCGGCGGCGGCCATCCGAAAAATGGGTCCCAAGATCCTGGTGGTCAAGAAGGGCGAGCACGGGGCCATGCTGTTCACCGACCACGCGGTTTTCGTCGTCCCGGCCTACCCCCTGGAGGAAGTGTTCGATCCCACCGGGGCCGGGGACAGCTTTGCCGGGGGCTTCATGGGCTACCTGGCGTCCCGGGGCGAGGTCAACGACCGCAACCTGCGCCGGGCCATGATCTACGGGTCGGTGATGGCCTCCTTCAACGTGGAGAAGTTCTCGATGGATCGGCTGAAGACCCTGACCCGGGAAGAGATCGAGGAGAGGTTCAAGGGCTTCAGGAAGCTGTCGCACTTCGAGGAGATCGAGGCCTGACCGGACGGTGGTGGGGAACCGGCGATCGCAACAATCTGAGGAGATGCTGCAATGACCAGAAAGACCCTGATATCACTGATGGTGTTGGCGGCGACATCGTCGGCCATGTCGGCCCAGCCGGGGGGACGGATCAACGTGGCGGTGATGCCGCTGAGGGGATCGGATATTTCGGAGACCGAGGCCCGGTTTCTCACCGAGCGGCTGGCCATCGAACTGCAGCGGACCGGGGCCTTCGAGGTGTTGGAGCGGGACAAGATGGACGAGATTTTAAGGGAGCAGGGTTTTCAGCAGACCGGGGCCTGCGATGAGACCGCCTGCCTGGTGGAGGCCGGCCGGCTGCTGCCGGTGCACAAGATCATCGGCGGCTCGGCCGGCAAGGTCGGCAACGTCTACTCGGCCCAAATCAGACTGATCGATCTTCAGACCGGCAAGGTTGAGAAGACCGCCACCCGGGACTACAAGGGGGAGTTGGAGGCCCTGCTGACTTCGGGGATGAGGGAATCGGCCGAGGAATTGGCCGGGCGGCTGAAGCCGCAGGAGGCCGCGGCCCAGCCCCGGGTGACCCCCCAGACCGAGGCCATGATGAGGGGTTTTTTGGAGACCCAGTACGAGGACAAGTCCAAATCCAAGGGCTGGGCCACCGTCTGGTCGATAATCCCGGGATGCGGCAACCTTTATGCCAAGAACTACGGGGCGGCGGCGCTGTTCTTCGCCGCCGGGATAACCGCCCACAGCACCTATGCCAATGCCGATGACAAGTCCGGGCTTCCGGCCGTGGTCCTGCTGTCGGTGCGGGTGGCCGACTGGGTGGTGGCCATGAGGAGCGTCGACCGCTATAACGCCCGGCTGAGGAAGAAGCTGGGGCTGACCTACCAACTCCAGCCGTATCCAGATGGGTTTTTCGCCTCGTTGACCGCAAGCTTCTAAAACATACCAGATCATCGCCGAAGACAATCTAGGATATACCAATGTACCAATCCGTACCCCAAAATCTTGACTTTCCCGAGCTGGAGAAAAAGATCCAGAAATTCTGGGATGAAAACCGGATTTTCCAAAAGCTGGTGGCCCGCAACCGGGGATCCGAAAAGCGCTTTCGTTTCCTGGATGGCCCCATCACCGCCAACAACCCGATGGGCGTCCATCATGCCTGGGGCCGCACCTACAAGGACCTCTACCACCGCTACAAGGCCATGCAGGGCCATGATGCCCGCTACCAGAACGGCTTCGACTGCCAGGGGCTGTGGGTGGAGGTCGAGGTCGAGAAGGAGCTGGGATTCAAGTCCAAGAAGGACATCGAAGCCTTCGGCATCGATAATTTCGTCAATCAGTGCAAGGAGCGGGTGGATAAGTACTCCAAGATCCAGACCGCCCAGTCCAAGCGGCTGGGCTTCTGGATGGACTGGGAAAACTCCTACTTCACCATGGCCCCGGAGAACAACTATGCCATCTGGCATTTTTTAAAAAAATGCCACGACCAGGGTTGGATTTACAAGGGCTATGACGTGATGCCCTGGTGCGCCCGCTGCGGAATAGCCCTGTCCGACATGGAGATCGCCACCGAGGGATACGAGGAGAAGACCCACAAGAGCGTCTACATCCGGCTGCCGATCGAGGGCCGGGACCATGAATTTTTGCTGGTATGGACCACCACCCCCTGGACTTTGACCTCCAATGTGGCGGTGGCGGTGCATCCCGATTTCACCTACATCAAGGTCAAGCAGGGCGAGGAGGTCTATTACCTGGCCAAGGGGCGCAAGGAGATACTTAAAGGCGAATATCAGATAGTCGAGGAACTGCCGGGGCAGTCTTTGGTCGGCTTAAAATATAAGGGCCCATTCGATTATCTCCCGGCCCAGCAAGGCCTTAAGCCACGCACCGTGGCCTGGAAGGATGTCACCGAGGAAGACGGGACCGGCATGGTCCACATTGCGCCGGGCTGCGGCAAGGAGGACTTCGCCCTGGGCCGTCAGGAGAAGCTGCCGGTGGTGGCCCCGCTGGACGAGGCCGGAGCATATATCGAAGGGTTCGACTGGTTGACCGGCAAGAATGTAGCCGAGGTGGCCGAGGACATCATCGCCGACCTCAAGAAGCGGGGGCTGCTCTACTACGCCCACAAATACACCCACCGCTACCCGGTGTGCTGGCGCTGCCATTCTGAGCTGGTCTTCCGCCTGGTCAATGAATGGTTCATCAGCATGGGGCCGGTTTACGACAAGCCATACAGCCAGGTGACCCCGGAGGAGAAACGGAACAGCCTGCGCTACCGCATCATGGATTCGGTCAAGACCGCCCGCTGGATCCCGTCGTTTGGCGAGGACCGCGAGATGGACTGGCTTAAGAACATGGGGGACTGGTGCATTTCCAAGAAACGTTACTGGGGGCTGGCCCTGCCCATCTTCGAGTGCGGCTGCGGCCATTTCGAGGTGCTGGGGGGGTATAAGGAACTTCGGGAGCGGGCCGTTCACGGCTGGGAGAAATTCCAGGGACACACTCCGCACCGGCCCTGGGTGGACGAGGTCAAGATAAAATGCTCAAAATGCGGACAGCCGGCCTCCCGGATTCCCGACGTGGGCAACCCCTGGCTGGACGCCGGGATCGTCCCCTATTCCACCATCCTGCCCCTGGAGGACTGCTACACTCCGGACAAGGAGAAGTCGGGGAAATATCGGTTCGATCCGGACCGGGGATATCCCGCCCGGCGGGAATACTGGGAGCAATGGTTCCCGGCCGAGTTCATCACCGAGTGCTTTCCGGGGCAGTTCCGCAACTGGTTCTACGCCATCCTGACCATGAGCACCGTGCTGGAGGGGCAAA
Organism: uncultured bacterium; assembly: GCA_937958665.1. GTDB lineage: Bacteria > Edwardsbacteria > AC1 > AC1 > EtOH8 > CALGNM01. Next base: position 5,199 of record CALGNM010000387.1, read on the forward strand.
CCCCCTTCCAGACCCTGCTGGGCCACGCCCTGGTCAAGGACGAGAAGGGCGAGGAGATGCACAAGTCCAAGGACAACTCCATCCCCTTCGACGAGGCGGCCGACCGGATCGGGGCCGACCTGATGCGCTGGATCTTCTGCTGCCAGAACGCCACCCAGAACCTGCACTTTGGCTATCACAACGCGGCCGAGTTCAAGCGGAAGCTGCTGACCCTGCACAACATCTATTCGTTCTATATAACCTATGCCCGGCTGGACGGCTTCAGCCCGGCCGGAAGAAAGCCTGACCAATCGAGGCTGACCCTGCTGGACCGCTGGATACTTTCGGAGCTCAACCTGATGGTCGGCGCGGCCCGGGAGAGCCTGGACAGCTACGAGGCCATGTCGGCGGCCAAGCGGATGGAGGCCTTCGTGGAGGACCTGTCAACCTGGTACGTCCGTCGTTCCCGGCGGCGCTTCTGGAAGTCGGAGAGCGACAGCGATAAGGAGACAGCCTACCTTACCCTCTACGCCTGCCTGGAGACCCTGGTCCGGCTGATGGCCCCCATGATGCCGTTCTGGGCCGAGGAGATTTACCAGAACCTGGTCCGCTCGGTCGACCCCAAGGCTCCGGAGAGCGTCCACCTGACGGGGTACCCCGCGGCCGATGAAAGCCTGATCGACCGGAGGCTGTCCGAAGAGATGGCCCTGGTTCGCAAAGTGGTGTCCATGGGTCACGCCGCCCGCAAGGAATCCAGGATCAAGGTGCGCCAGCCCCTGGCCCGGCTGCTCTATCGGGGTAAAAGCCTAGAGGTTTGGACGGTGATCGAAAAGTACCAGGACATCATCATGGACGAGGTGAACGTCAAGGCCATCGGGCCGATCGATGATCCCGACCGGCTGATTCGGTATAAGGCCAAGGGGCTGGTCTCGAAATTGGGTCCCAGGTATAAAAACCAGGCCAATCTGGTCAAGGAGACGGTTCCAACCATGACCAGCGAGCAGGTCAAGCAGCTGGTGCAAGAGGGCAGTTTCACCCTGTCGCTGGTTTAGATCGGAAGAGCGTCGTGTAGGGAAA
>CALGNM010000388.1 GCA_937958665.1 uncultured bacterium
CCACCGAGATCTACACTCTTTCCCTACACGACGCTCTTCCGATCTCTGGAGACCAGGTGGGCCAATATCCTCAGCCGGGCCCGGCAGGGCACCGGCTGGAGGTACCGGACGTTGAGATCCCCGGTCACCGCCCTTACCCCCCGGTGGAACAGGCAATGGGTCATGGCCGCATCCAACAGAGAGGCGATCACTCCGCCGTGCATCAGTCCGTCATAGCCCTGCAGCTCGTCGCCGCCCTGGAACTCAGCCTCCACCCCGCCCCGGGAGCTATCCTGGAACATCAGCCCTAAGGAGCGGGGGTTGTCGCTGCCGCAGAGCAGGCAGCCCCGGTGCCCCCGGTCAGTGGTCGCAGACATTGCTGCCGGTCTGCAGGGTGCCGGCCAGGTATTCCCGGGCCAGCTTCTCCGGGTCCTCGGCCGGGGCCCCCACCACCACCTTGATGCCCTGCTGGGCGAACAGCCCTTGGGCCCGCTGTCCCATGCCTCCGGCGATGATCACCTGGGCCCCCCGCTCGGCCAGCCAGCGGGGCAGAAGGCCGGGCTCGTGGGGCGGGGCCTCCAGGTCCTGGCGCGAGGTCACCTTCTTGGCTTCGGGGTCGGCCTCCAGCAGGGCGAAGTGTTGGCAATGCCCGAAGTGCAGCGAAAGCTTCCCCTCGGCCAGCGGTATGGCGATCTTCATTTGGTCTCCTAAAAAAGGTTGAAAGTTTGCTTGTCTTAAAAGATCATCTATCTTGCCCTGGCCCCGGCCTTCAAGGCCGATCCCAATGCCGGAGGAGCTGGCCGGTCACCTCCCGGACCGCCCGGGCCGCCGGGTGGCTGTCATCCTGTCCGGCGGCGTCCTGGCCGGAGTCCCCCAGCCGGACCACCTCGGGATCGATGGGCACCGCCCCCAAAAAGGGCACCCCCATCTCCCGGGCCATCCTTTGGCCGCCCCCCAAGCCCAGAATGGGGGTCAGCTCCCCGCACTTGGGGCAGCAAAATCCGCTCATGTTCTCCACCACCCCCAGCACCGGCACCTCGATCATCCGGCAGAAGGTGATGGACTTGCGGACGTCCACCGCCGCCACCCGCTGGGGAGTGGTGACGATCACCGCCCCGTCGATGTCGCCGATCAGCTGGCAGGCGGCCAGCGGCTCGTCCCCGGTGCCGGGCGGCGAGTCGATCACCAAAAAGTCCAGCTCCCCCCAGGCCACGTCCCGCAGCAGCTGGCGGATCATGTTGGCCTTCATCGGACCCCGCCACACCACCGCCTGGTCGGGGTGTTCCAGGAACATTCCGATGGAGGCCACCTTGACCCCCCGGGAGACGATGGGCTCCATCTCCCCCTCCGGGCCGGAGATCCGCCGGCCCTCCAGTCCCATCATGGTGGGAATGCTGGGCCCGTGCAGGTCGATGTCCAAAAGGCCCACCCTCTTACCGGCCCGGGCCAGGGCCGAGGCCAGGCTGGCAGCCATGGTGCTCTTGCCCACCCCGCCCTTGCCGGACATCACCACCACCTTGCGCCCGATCCGGCACAGCCGGGACTGGAGGCGCTGCCGGTCCGCGAACTCCCTGGGGTCCTCGCCCTGGCGGGGCCGGGCGGCCGAGCAGTCCTTTTTGGTACAGCCGCTGCAGCTGGTGTTTTCCGCATCCTTCTTCATAGATCCTCGCAGGCTTTCCTTAAAGTGTTGGCCGCCAGCAGGGCGCAGTGCCGGTGCTGGGGCGGCAGGCCGCCCAGGGCCTCCAGGACCTCCTCTTGGGTGATCCCCCGGGCCTGAGCCGGGGTTCTGCCCCGGGCCAGCTGGGTGGCCATGCTGCCGGCGGCCAGGGAGGGCCCGCAGCCGTCGGTCACGAAGGTGGCCAGGGACACCCGGCCCTTTTTCAGCTCCACCCAGAACTCCATGGTGTCGCCGCAGGGCCCGGTGATCCGGGCATGGCCCCGGCAATCGTCCAGCGGCCCCAGGTTCCGGGGGTTGAGGGCGTGGTCCATGGCGGTGGGGGAGAAATCGGCCGCCTCCCGGCAGCCCGGCTGGTCTTCCATCATGTCAGGCTCATCCCTTTTGTGTTGCGCCCCAAAGGTCATCATTGATCTGCTCCCAGACGGCCCGGATGTCTCCGGCCGAGGGGGCATCGGTCTCCACCACCGCCCGGCCCTGGATCTGGGCCTGGGTGAACCCGCCATCGTAACGGATCCGCCCGGCCACCCGGGCCCCGGCCTGCCGGGCCCGGCCCTCGATCCGCCCGGCCAGGTCCGGATTGATGTCGTGCTTGTTGACGCACACCCAGGCCGGGATTCCGAAGTGACCGGCCAGGGCAAGCACCCGGTCCAGGTCGTGCTCCCCGGAGACGGTGGGCTCGGTGACCACCAGCACCCGGGAGGCCCCGGTGATGGAGGAGATCACCGGGCAGCCGATCCCCGGCGGACCGTCCACTATCACCAGCTCCCGACCCTCCTGCTGGGCCAGCATCCGGGCCTGGCCCCGCACCAGCGACACCAGCTTGCCGGAGTTCTCGGCCCCCGCGCCCAGTTTGGCGTGGACCATCGTCCCGCAGCGGGTCTGGGAAACCATCCACCGGCCGCAGTCCCGGGCCGGAAAATCGATCGCCCCCACCGGGCAGGCCAGCCGGCAGGCCCCGCAGCCCTCGCAGGATAGGGGGTCGATTTTAAACTTTCCATCATGCGGCTCCAATGAAACGGCCCCGAAGCGGCAAACCTCCCGGCACCGGCCGCAACCGGCGCAGTCGCCGGTCCGGATCCGGGCCAGGTGGCCGCAGGAGAAATCGTGGACCTGGGTGTCATGGGGCTGGAGCACCAGGTGGAGGTCGGCGGCGTCGACATCGCAGTCGGCCACCACCGCACCTCTGGCCAGCACCGCCAGGCTGGCGGCCACACTGGTCTTGCCGGTTCCCCCCTTGCCGCTGATGACCACCAGCTCCCTGAACTTGCCCTCCATCATCCCTCCCCTTTCGGGGTTCTCTGGCGGCCCCGGGCCGCCCGGTAGAATATCTTTTTCCCCGTCACCTCCCGGGCCGCCTGGCCGGCGGCCACCAGCCGTTCCAGGCTTTTGAGGGCCTCCAGCCGGTGGATGCCCAGCCCCCGGGCCACGTCATCGGCGGTGCAGGGGCGCCGGGCGATGGTGGCGGCCACCCGCCCGGCAGCGGCCGGCCCGGCGGACGGCGA
>CALGNM010000389.1 GCA_937958665.1 uncultured bacterium
GATCGTATTCGGTGACTGGAGTTCAGACGTGTGCTCTTCCGATCTAGCCGGGCTGCCAGGGCCAGCTGACCGAACGGAAGACCAAACGAGGCAAGACGTTCTATTCCTGCAGCAAATATCCGGAATGCAAGTATGCCAGCTGGAAGAAACCCCTACCCCAGAAGTGCAAGAACTGCGGGTTCGGGCATCTGGTGGAGAGCTACACCAAACAACGGGGAGCCTTTCCGGCCTGTCCCAAGTGCAAATGGGAGCCGACTACTGAAAGCAAATAGTTTTCCATTGAAGCCTCCCGGACGATCTGGGAGGCTTCTTGCTTTTTTTAAGCCCTTGCCCTATAATGCAGCCCCGCCGGCATATGGCCGGTCCACATTTGGCTTGAAAAATACCTAAGTTAATGATATATTTATGCTTTATAATAAAAGGCTGAGAATTAACCGATACTTGAGGGGTGCCTTATGGCAGGGCAGGAGTTCGAACGTAAATTCAAGCCCGGGGATGTCATCTTCCGTCAGGGCGATGCCGGCAACGAAATGTACCTGATCCGTTCCGGAAAGATCAAGATCAGCCGCAGCGCCGGAAACATCGAAAAGACCCTGGCCGTCATCAAGGAGGGCGATTTCTTCGGCGAGATGGCGGTGATCGACGGCAGCCCCCGTTCAGCCACCGCCACTGCCATTGAGGAGGTCAACCTACTGATTGTGGACCGGGAGGCCTTCAAGTCCCAGCTCAAGGACAACCCCATGATCGAGTACGTACTGGAAACCATGACCCGGCGGCTGCGGGACACTAATCGCCAGGTGGAGTTCCTGTTGATCCGGGACGAGATGCGACGGGTGGTGGCTTTGCTGGTCTCCATGGCCAAGGAACGGGGGGCCCAGACGTCAGAGGGAATCGTGGTGGATTTCCCCTACGACTATCAGGCCTTGGGCAGCATGATCGGCATCGATGCCGCCAAGACCGAGGAGATCATGAAAAAACTGCTAGCCCTTAACCTGATCCGGATTGAGGATCGCAAGATGATTATCCCCAGCCTGACAGAAGTGGACGACTACCTGCGGTTCATCACCCTCAAGGAAAAGTTCTCGGCCTAGGACTTTCATGCAGGCCTATTTGGACATTGTCCGCCAGGTGTTGGAGCGGGGCACCTTACGTGAGAACCGCACCGGGGTTTCCACCATCAGCTGTTTCGGTCTTTTCTACCGGGTGGATCTGGAACAGGGATATCCCCTGCTGACCACCAAGAAGATGCGCTTCGACTCAATGCTCCACGAGTTGTTGTGGTATCTGAGCGGCCGTGAGCACATCAGAGAACTGCGTCAGAAGACTAAAATCTGGAATGCCTGGGCCGACAGCGAGGGAAGGCTGGAGACCGCCTATGGCCGCTTCTGGCGGCGCTTCCCGGTACCGGATTCCGGGCTGGAGGGAGAGAGGTGGGGACGTCGCTGGACCTCAGTCGACCCGGCCACCGGCCAGCTGGTCTTCGATCAGATCCAGTACGTGATCGACACCCTACGGGAGCTGCGCACCAACCCCACTGCCACCGGTCTGCGGAGGATGGTGGTTACCGCCTGGCATCCCGGCAACGCCGCCGAGAGTCGGTTGCCTCCTTGCCACTACACCTTTTGTTTAAGCGTGATGGGGCCGCGGCTGAACTGCCACCTTACCCAGCGATCCGGGGACATCGCCTTGGGTGTACCCTTTAACCTGGCCTGCTACTCGTTGCTGACCATGATGCTGGCCAAGGAGACCGGTTACCAGCCAGGGGAGTTCGCCCACACCATAATCGACGCCCACATCTATCAGAACCACCTGGATGGGCTGAAAATCCAGCTGGATCGGGCGCCCCTGCCACTACCGGTCGTCAGGATAGCCGACAAGCCCATTTTTGACCTGCAGTTCGATGATTTTTGCCTGGAGGGCTACCGCTCGCACCCGGCCATCAAATTTGAGGTGGCGGTTTGAACCAGGTCCCCCTGCACATCATTGTCGCTATGACCGCCAGCCGGGTTATTGGCCGGGACGGGCGGATGCCCTGGAGCCTGCCGGAGGATCTCAGACTTTTCAAATCGCTCACCACTGGCAACACTGTGATCATGGGCCGACAGACTTTTCAATCCATTGGCCGGCCACTGTCCAAACGGAACAACCTCATCGTCTCGTCCACCGTCAAGCTAGTGCCGGGGGCCGAGGTCTTTTCCGACCTGGCAAGCGCCGTCCGCCGGGCCGAAACGCTAGGTCGGCCGGCCTTCTTCATTGGCGGAGCCCGGATCTACCGGGAAGCCCTGCCCCTGTCCGAGTTTCTTCACATCAGCTGGGTGGAGTCCGAATACGAGGGGGACACCTACTTCCCGGCCTTCGAACTTGCCAGCTGGCAGGAAAGGGAGCGTCGGCAATATTCGGGTTTCAGCTACGTTTTGTACCAACGGAGGTAAGGCAATCTATGATCGATCGCTATTCACTGCCCCGGATGAAGTCAGTCTGGAGCGAAGAGAACAAGTACCGCACCTGGCTGCGTATAGAGCTGCTGGCCTGCGAGGCCCAGGCCCGCCTGGGTCGGATACCCCGCCGGGATCTGGCGGTCATCAAGTCCAGGGCCGGATTCGACATCGCCGAAATCAACCGGATCGAGGCTGAAGTTCAGCATGATGTGATCGCCTTTCTGACCAGCGTCAACCGCAGGGTGGGCCCATCCGGCAGATTCATCCACATGGGGATGACCTCCTCAGACGTCCTGGACACCGCCTGGGCGGTGCTGATGAAGGAAGCCGGTCAGATACTGTTGGACGATCTTGAGAAACTGGACATGATCCTCCGCCGGCGAGCCGGAGAGTTCCGGGACACCCTGATGATGGGCCGCAGCCACGGGGTTCACGCCGAGCCCACCACCTTCGGGCTGAAGCTGGCCATGTGGTGGCAGGAATGCCAGCGGAACATCGCCCGGCTGGAGCGAGCGGTGGACTCGGTTTCATACGGCAAGATCTCCGGGGCGGTGGGCACCTTTGCCCACATCGATCCGGCAGTGGAGAAATACGTCTGCCGCCAGCTGGGGCTGAAGCCGGAGCCGGTCTCCACCCAGATAGTCCAGCGCGACCGCCATGCCGAATATCTTTCGACCCTGGCCATCATAGCCTCCAGCCTGGAGAAGATTGCCCTGGAAATCCGCCATCTGCAGCGCACCGAGGTCCGGGAGGCCGAGGAGCCTTTTTCCGAAAAGCAGAAGGGTTCATCAGCCATGCCCCACAAACGCAACCCCATCGTTTCGGAGCGGATCTGCGGGATGGCCCGGGTGGTAAGGGCCAACGCCCTGGTGGGGATGGAGAACGTGGCCTTGTGGCACGAGCGTGACATCTCCCATTCCTCGGCCGAACGGATCGTGATCCCGGACAGCACCCTGGCCCTGGATTACATGATCGAAAAGACGGCCTGGCTGGTCGGGGGATTGCGGGTCTATCCCCAGAGGATGCTGGAGAACATCCGGGCATCCGGCGGGTTGATTTTCTCCCAGAAGCTGCTTTTGGCCCTGGTGGAAAAGGGGTTGACCCGGGAGAAGGCCTACCGGTTGGTGCAGCGCAACGCCATGCAAGTCTGGGAAAACGGCGGAAGCCTGCGTAAACTGGCAGAGGCTGACCCCGAGATCAGCGGCCGAATTGGCCCCCGGGAAAGATCGGAAGAGCGTCGTGTAGGGAAAGAGTGTAGATCTCGGTGGT
>CALGNM010000390.1 GCA_937958665.1 uncultured bacterium
ATCGTATTCGGTGACTGGAGTTCAGACGTGTGCTCTTCCGATCTCCTGACCCCGATCCGGCCGGTGCCGATGATTCCAGCCGTCTTACCCCACAGTTCGGAACCGGGCGGGGTTTGGCCCCAGCGGCCATCCCTCACCGCCCGTTCGGCCCCGGCCAGACCCCGCAGCAGGCTGATAGCCGCGGCCGTCACCAACTCGGCCACCGAGTGGGTGGAATAGCCGGGAACGTTGGCCACCGCCACCCCCTTCCGCCGGCAGGACTCCAGGTCGATGTGGTTATAGCCGGTAAAGGAGACCGATATCATTTTTAGGCTTGAGGACTCGATGGTCCGGGAATCCACCGGCAGATCGGCGATCACCAACAGCTCCGTATCCTTCAGCAGTCCGGACAGGGATTGGCCCCGGGCTAGATCTTCGTCAATCCAGCGCAAATTGTGTCCGGGCAGCAGGCGGGTAAACAGGGCCTCCACTTCCGGCTTGGCAAGCCCCAAATTCTGGGCGACGGCCACCTGTCTCATATCAACTATGGTTAGTTTCCGGTCGGTTTGAGAAAAATCCCTTTCGGGCCATCCGGAAAGGGATTTTTGGGTTTGTTATTTTCTGGTCCGGGGCTTGCGTCCCCGGGGCACGAATGGTTTGTCGTCGTTGGATTCTGGAACTGACTGGATGCTCCTCGGCCCTGGCTCGACCCGGGGGGGTGCGGCCGGCGGCCTTGGTCCCTTGGGGCTTTTGGAGCGGGGCTTGAAGTCGTCGGCCGGTTTGGCAGTTGGCTTCTCCCGCGCCGGCTGAGGCTTGGATGCCGGACGCTGGGGCTGGGACTTGGTGGCAGCCGGGCGGGTCTCCATCTTGTCGTGGCGCTGGCCCCGGCCCGGACGATCCGCCCGGGGTCCAGATGAACGCCCCTTGTCTGGCTGGCCCGGGCGGCCAGGCTTGTCGCCCGGCAGGCGGGGGGCGATGATCACCCGGCGCCGGTCGTCGCTGCCAACTGCGAAGGTCCTGACATCCGGGTGGTTCTCCAGGGCCTTATGGATCTCCTTCCGCTGGTGGGGAGGCATCGGCTCCATCTTATGCTCCTGGCCGCTCTCCTTGACCTTGGCCGCCAGCTGCAGGGCCTTGGCTCTCAGGTCCTCGCTCTGCCGGTCCCGGAAGCCGCCGATATCCAGCCGGACCTCGTACTCCGAGTCGCGGTAGATCTTGTTGACCAGGTATTCCAGGGCATTGAGGGGGGCGCCGCCGTTGGACTTGAGCAGCTTCTCGCCCTCGAAGGAATCGATGGAAGCTATCAGCAGGTTGCCCTCCTCCCGGAACGATCCGACCATCCCCGGGATATCCATCCGCTCCAGCACCCCCTCCACCAGCCGCTTGATGCGGGGCTGGGGCATCACCTTCAGCCGGACCTTGGCCGGCTTGCCTCCGAAGATGCCCAGGAATCCGGCGGTGCCCAGGCTGACTATCTCGATCTCGACATCCTCCCGTTTCAATCCGGTCTCGGCCAGGCCCTTGTCGATGGCCTGCTCCACGGTCTTGGCTTCCTTCTCTATGATCACGCTCATTTGGCTGTTCCCTTTTGGTTCTTTGATGTTTGGTTCGGCCCTCAATCCTCAATGGGCTTGTGGCGGATGTGGATCAGATACTGCTCACCAATGGACAGGATGTTGTAAACCAGCCAGTACAGGTTCAGTCCGGCCGGCAGGCTGCTGAAGATGAAGACCATGAACAGCGGCATCAGGTAGACCATGAACTTCTGCTTGGGGTCCACCGTGGTCATCTTCTGCTGGAAGAACATGGCGATCCCCATCAGGGCCGACAGTACATAGTAGGGATCCTTGGCCGCCAGGTCCTGGATCCAGAATATGAAGGGGGCCTGCCGGAGTTCGATGGTGTTGGCCAGCACGCTGTACAGGGCAAAGAACACCGGCATTTGCAGCAGCAGGGGCAGGCAGCCGCCCAGGGGGTTGACCCCGTGCTTCTTGTACAGGGCCATGGTCTCCTGGTTCATCTTGCCGGGATCGTTCTTGTACTGCTCCTGGATCTTCTTCATCTTGGGCTGGAGGTGCTGCATCCGCTTCATTGACTTCATGCCCTTGTAGGACAGCGGGAAGAAGGCCAGCTTGATGATCACCGAGAACACGATGATCACCAGCCCATAGTTGGGGATGAAGCTGTGCAGGAACAGCAGCAGCCACAGGATGGCCCGGCTGACCGGCTGCAGGGGCTTCCAGCCGGTGTCGGCCACCAGGTCCAGCTGGGGATAAACCGCCGAAAGCATCCGATGGTGGATGGGCCCCAGGTAGACGGCGAAGCTGTCGGGCTGGCCGACCTTGAGCGACAGCCTGGTGGTGATCCGGTCGCCGTTCAGGCCGTGACGGACCGCCGCCGCCGGACGTTCCACCGGGACCATCACCGCCGCAAAATACTTGGTGCGCACCCCGCTGAAGGACACCGAGCCCTCGACCTGTTCGATATCAGGCTTGGTCAGCTTTTTGGCTTTATCGCTCTCCAGCTTTTTGTCCAGCAGCAGCACCGCGGCATATTCGTTGTCGTCAACCTTGCGGTCCTTCTCGGTGAAGTTCAGGCCGCAGTCCCAGACCAGGTCGTAGCGGGCCCCCAGGTCGGCCGAGCCGGGATTCTCCAGCTCCACCGCCAGGGCCAGGCCCATCCTGCCATCCAGGGCCGTGTAGCGCTTGGTCACCGCCAGCCCACCCTCCAGATCCAGCCGGTAGGTCACCGAATGCCGGTCCTCCCGGATCACCCGGAAGTTCTGCCGGGCCAGGTCCGTTTGCTGCCCCCCCAGGTTCAGGATCAGGTTTAGGGCCCGTCCGCCCTCTGGTATCAGCTGGACCGGGTGTCCGTTCGGCAGCTTGAAGTTCTTGAGTTGATATTCCTCCAGGCAGGCCCCTTGGCTGGTCAGCACCGCCCGAAAGTCATCGGTCTCCAGTGTGGTCTGGACCACCGGCGACTGCTCGGCCGGCCCGGCCACCTTCAGCACCAGGGGGCTGACCTTCCCCGATGATTCTTCGGCCTGGGGGATGGCCTCCGGAGCCGGGGGCGGGTTTAAGGTGGGGGTTCGGGGAGCCGGTTTGGGCGCCAGATACTGGAAGACGATGAAGACCCCCAGTATCAGGATCAGGGCCAGGAATGTTCTTTGGTTTGAGTTCATCTGCTTGTCTACTTTTCCTCTGGTGTGTGGCGGGACGGCACCGGGTCATAGCCGCCGGGGTGGAAGGGATGGCAACGCATGATCCTTTGGAGCGCCAGCCAAGCCCCCCGCCCCGGACCGTGGGTCCGGATGGCGTCACTGGCGTAGGCCGAACAGGTGGGGCTGAAGCGGCAGGCGTTGGGCAGCAACACCCCCAGGGTCATCCGGTAGAGGCTGATCGCCGAGATCATGATTTCAGCCAGAATATTCCGGCCCGGCTCAGCCATGGCCCCGCTCCCGGGCCTTTTCCAGCAGGCCGGTCACGGCCAGGCTGACCTCCCGGTATTCGGCAGTACGCTGGGCCGAAAAGACCAGGTCGCAGGCGGGCCGGGCGGAGAGCTTGGCCCTCCGGTAGGATTCCCGCATCCGGCGCTTCATCCGGTTGCGGCTGACGGCCGGGCCCAGCTTGCGGCGGACGATAAAACCCACCCGGGCCGGGCCTTCGTCCTCCCGGGGCAGAAAGGTTAGGGACACGGCATCCCCCTTTAGCCGTAAACCGGACTTGAGCACTCGGGAGATATCCTCCGATCTTCTCAGCCTCTCGGGCCTGGTGAATGTCTGTCTGTCAGCCGTCAATGCTCGTTACCCGGCGGTTTAGGTGTGTTTGTTGCTGACCTTCTCGTCGGAGACCGTCAGCTTATAACGGCCCTTGGCCCTTCTTCGGGCCAGCACCTTACGCCCGTCGGCCGTCTCCATCCGGCTGCGGAAACCGTGCTTGCGAGCCCTCTTAACCTGGCTGGGCTGGTAGGTCCTCTTGGTCATTTAGTCCTCCTGTTGGATTGGCTGGAATTATTATAATGCAAAATAACATATTATGATACAATAAAATAAGTGCAAAATCAAGGAATTTTTGGGGTTCACAGCCACCCGGCTTCCACCCATCCGTAAGTAATAAGATGGGGCAATCATGCCAATTCCACCATTCTAACTAAGATCGGAAGAGCACACGTCTGAACTCCAGTCACCGAATACGAACTCGT
>CALGNM010000391.1 GCA_937958665.1 uncultured bacterium
CTTCGTTCAGTGTGGTGGCGTCGGCGATGGCGAAAGGCACCTCCGTCAGGCGGGCCATAGTCTGGGCCAGCATGGTCTTGACGGTACCGGTAGGGCCGATGATCAGGATGTTGCTCTTGTCCAGCTCCACCTCGGGATTGGTGCCGGCGCACAGGATGCGCTTGTAGTGGTTGTAGACCGCCACGGCCAGGGCTTTCTTGGCCCGGTCCTGGCCGATGACGTATTCGTCCAGCACCGCCTTGATGTCCACCGGTATGGGCAGCTCATCCTTGGTGGGAAAGCCGGTGATCTTCTGCTCCTTGTCCAAAATCTCGGAGCAGGCCGCCACACATGTATCGCAGATGGCAGCCTGCGGCCCGTCGATCAGATGGGAGACCTCGTTGGCCCCCTTGCCGCAGAAAGAGCACCGGTTATGCTGGCTGAAGCCCTTGTCCCTGGCCATGGGTCACCTCGCAACTTATATTGACACTTTCGTTATCAGCTCGCCTTTGTCCCACATTCGCCCCCCTGCCCAGAAAGTATCTCCAGGGCATGGGGCAGCACCGGGAGGATGGTCTCCAGGTTCTCCCGGACCGCCCGGGGACTTCCCGGCAGGTTGATGATCAGAGTTCGGTTGCGGATCCCGGCCGCCGCCCGGGAGATCATGGCCATCGGGGTCTGGGCCAGCCCGGCCGCCCGCATGGCCTCGGGGATGCCGGGCACCGGGCGCTGGATGATGTCCAGGGTGGCCTCGGGAGTGACGTCCCTGGGAGAAAAGCCGGTTCCGCCGGTGGTCAGCACCAGTTGGCACTTCAGCACATCGGAATAATGCACCAGCCGGCCGGCTATCTGCTGGCGGTCATCGGGCACCACCTCGGCCGCGACTATATCGGGCTGGAGGGGGGCCAGCACCTCCCTGACGGCCGGGCCGGAAAGGTCCTCCCGCTGTCCGGCCGCCCCCTTGTCGCTGACGGTTAGTATGGCTACTCTGATCGGCATGCGATACCAACTGCCCTTCACGGATTAACAATGGCTATGGAATCCCCCGGGCTGATCGCTCCGCCCTTCAACACCCTGGCAAACACCCCCTCCCGGGGCATCACGCAGTCTCCCACCTGCTTTTTTATGGCGCAGTCGTTGTGGCATTCCTTGCCGATCTGGGTTATCTCCAAAATCGCCTCCGGACCGGCAGTCAACCTCTGTCCGATGGCCAGGGACGCCAGGTCGATGCCAGTGACGGTCAAATTTTCGGCAAAGTCTCCCGGATTCAGTTCCATCCCCTTTGTCCGCATTTTATTCACGCTCTCCTGGGCCAAAAGGCTCACCTGGCGATGCCAGTCGCCGGCATGGGCGTCGCCCACTATTCCGTGGTTCTCTTTAAGGATAGCGGTTGGGACGCCGCCCTTCTTTTCCCCCTTGCGGACACTGATATTTATGGAAATTATTCTGCCCATATTCTTCAATTAATTCCTCTCAGCATCTGGAATGAATGAAAAGAGGTATTCCGCAGAGGGTACTTTCATCTCCTCCAGTGTCCCGATCTCCCGCCCCGTTTCTCGACCAGTTTGATGTCCGAGATCACCATACCCTTCTCAGCCGCCTTGGCCATGTCATAGATAGTCAGGCAGGCCACGGCCACCGCAGTCAGGGCCTCCATCTCCGCGCCGGTGCGGTCGGTGCAACGGGCCGTCCCGGTCACCTCGATCAGGGAATCAGCCCGATCCAGCCGGCACTTTACCTCCACCGAGGTCAGGGCCAGGGGATGGCACAGCGGAATCAGATGGTGGGTCTGTTTGGCCGCCTGAATGCCGGCAATTCGGGCCAGGGCCAGCACATCCCCTTTGGCCAGAAGATTTCCGGCTATCAATTCGAAAGTGGCCGGTTTCATCATCACCCGACCGCTGGCCGTCGCCGCCCGTTCGGTCCTGGGCTTGGCGGCGACATCCACCATCCTGGCCTGGCCCCGCGAATCAACATGGGAGAGCTTGCTCTTCCTCATAATCTGCGGACTTCTCTTTTTCATGCTCCTGGCCTCACCCGCCCACCTCCGCCATGGTCCGGCCGTCATCCGAGGGCCCCTGGTCCATCCGATGGGCCCGGGGCTTCAGCCGCATGGCCTCATAGAACACCCGGCGCAGCTCGTTCCCCCGGTGGCCGGCCCTGACCGGCACCTTGATGTTGACCTCGTATTTGGAGGCCAGGCATGGCTTGAGGTAACCGTCGGCCGTCAGCCGCAGACGGTTGCATCCCCGGCAGAAAGGATGGGACATCGGCGAGATGAATCCCAGGGTGGACCGGCTGCCCAAAATCTGGTACTCTTCGGCCAGTGAATTCTTGACCGGAGGCAGGGATACAATCTGGGTCTTCTGGGCGATCCTTTCGATGAGCTGCTTGGAGGGCACGGTCATCCCGGGTTTCCAATAACGGTTGCCGACCGGCATGAACTCGATGAATCGCAGCTGGAGATCCTTGTCCATTACGTAGCCGACGAAATCATCCACCTCGTCATCGTTATAGCCGGCTATAACCACCACATTCAGCTTGACCTGCTCGAAGCCGGCCCTCAGGGCTTCCTCGAAGCCCTCCCTGGCCTGCTGCCACTGGCCGCTCCCGGTCATCTGCTGGAAACGGTCCGGCTTCAGGGTGTCCAGGCTGACGTTGACCCGCCTAATCCCGGCGGCCTTGAGCTCGGCAGCCAGGGGCCCCAGCAGCAGGCCGTTGGTGGTCAGGGCCAGGTCACTGATCCCCTCCACCGCCGCCAGTCTCTTTGCCAGAGCCGGAAAATCCTTCCTCAGCAGGGGCTCGCCGCCGGTCAGCCGCAGCTTGTTCACCCCCAGTTCGGCCGCCGCCCGGACAATCACCTCGATCTCCTCAAAGCTCAGCAGGTCTTCATGCCGTTTAAGGTGGACGCCATCCGGCGGAATACAATAGCGGCAGCGCAGGTTGCAGCGGTCGGTGACCGAGACCCTTAAATAGTTCACCTTTCGGCCAAACTGGTCGGACAGCATTTTCAATCCTTGAATTTCATCTTTATCTTGACCACCTCCGGGTGGTTGCCGATCCGGACCGGCGGACCCCAGGTGCCGGCCCCGCTGGATACGTAGTAGTGGGTATCGCCCCTTCGGAGATAGCCCCAGCTCTTCTCATAAAGCCGGTTGGTGATCAGGCTAAGGGGCCACAATTGGCCGTGGTGAGTATGCCCGGAGAGCTGGAGGTCGATCCCGCTGGCGGCCGCCTCCTCCAATTCGAACGGCTGGTGGTCCAGCAATATAGACACCCCCCGGCCGGGCAAGCCCTCCAACAATTCCGGTAATGGCTTCCTGGAGCTATCACCGAACCGGGGGGCGGAGCGGTCTTTTCTCCCGGCTATCCAAACCCCCGGTGCCGCCTCGGCCTTCTGGTCCACCAACATCTTGATGCCATGGGCCTCCAGATATTTCAGCGCCTCCCCGACCCCGCCGATATACTCATGGTTCCCGGTGATCCCCCACACCCCCAGACGGGACCTGATGGCGGTAAGCTTTCGCCCCATGTCCTGCCGGATGACCGGGGCAATGTCCTCATCAACTATGTCCCCGGCCAGCAGCACCAGATCTGGCTCGGTGGCGTTGATCAG
Source organism: uncultured bacterium (assembly GCA_937958665.1). Lineage (GTDB taxonomy): Bacteria > Edwardsbacteria > AC1 > AC1 > EtOH8 > CALGNM01. The sequence goes on from CALGNM010000391.1 coordinate 3,596, forward strand.
CTCAACCAGCCGGCCCAGACGTCCGTTGCCGATGATGGTGCCCAGGTGGATATCCGAGACCAGGGTTATGTTCAGGCTGTCGAGGGCCATCTCCGGATGGGGGACAGATATGGTCAGTTCCCTCACCCGTACCCGGCAGGCGTTGAGGTAGCCGACGCCGGTTATGGTCAGGATCAGCCCGGCGGCTGCCAGAAAGGACCACTTTCTCCACGCCTGGCCAGCCAACAAGGATTGGACCGTCCCCCATCGGAACAGGCTGGCCGCCAGCAAGCCCAGGTCGGAGAGGGCCGCCATCAACAATCCGTAGAGCAGAACCGCCAGCCAAAATGATCCGGCCCATATCAGCAGACCGGCCGGGGCGCCAGCCCGCTCCAGCAAACGTCCAGCCAAGAATGACACCGCCCAGGCGGCCATGGCCAACAGGTAGAACCATCGCCAGCCCCGGCTTAAGCCCTCCAAGGCCCGCCAGCCCTTGTGGATCACATAGAAGTTCAGGCCCCCGTAGATCAGAACCCCCAGGGAGATGGCGATGGCCAAGGTCAGCGTCCGCATGGCCCGTTCAGCCGCCCGAGATCAGGTGGATGGCCTGAACGTCATCGCCATCATTGACGGCGGTGCGGTCATACTCCTCGCTGGGCACGAACCGGTCATTGATCCTGACGATGATGGCATGAAAGATGTAATTCTTCTCCCGCAGCAGGGAGGACACCGTCATCCCCTGGCGCCAGGGATGGTCCTGCCCGTTCACCTTCAGCATCCCTCGCTCCTGATATCCCGATTGGCGTTTTTCTCACCGTCCGCCTGGCCGCCCCTGATGGCTTCCTCGATCCGGGGGTCCCTGCCCAATAGAATTTCCAGCACCTGATTGGCCTGCATGCAGGCCGCCAAGCCCACCCGGGGGGCCATCAGGCCCATTCCCGGGCCGGCCTCGCTGATCTCGTCCCCGCAGACGTATATGTTCCCGGCCCGCCTGGTTCTCATCAGCCCATTGTCGCCGTAGCCAGCCATACCATTGCCCATCACCAGAGGCTTTGATGTC
>CALGNM010000392.1 GCA_937958665.1 uncultured bacterium
ATCGTATTCGGTGACTGGAGTTCAGACGTGTGCTCTTCCGATCTGGCTGTTGGACGAGGATTTCTTCATGCACATGGAGGAAATAGACCTGGCCTGGCGGCTTCAGCTGGCCGGCTTTAGGATCTGCCCGGCTCCCTCCTCGGTTGTCTACCATCTGTCTGGCGGCTCCCTGCCGGCCGGTAATTTCCGAAAAATGTATCTCAACCACCGCAACAGCCTGCTGATGCTTTGGAAGAACTATTCCCTGGCCAGGCTGGCCTGGGTTTGGCCGGCCAGGCTAGTTTTGGAGGCTATGGCCCTGGCCAAGGCCCTGGTTTCTGGCAATTGGGAGTGGGCCCGGGCCATAGTTCAGGCCGGGCTGTGGCTGGCCGAGAACCCCTGCCGGGTAATGGGCAAACGCCGACATGTCCAGAGGATGAGGAAGGTGTCAGACCGGCTGATATCCGGCCGGATGTACCGGGGCAGCATCGCGGTCGAATATTTCCTGCGGGGCAAGCGAACCGTTCGGGAGCTGTAAAGGAGCGATGAGGGAGAGAATAAAGAAGACGGCCCTGCTTGTCTTGCGGGTACTAATCAGCCTAGGGCTGATCGGCTGGATCCTGCGCAGCGTCGATTGGCAGGAGCTGGTGGTCAGCCTGAGGAATATCAACTACTGGCTGCTGCTGACCGCCTTCGCCGCCTATCTGGCGGTCAATCTGCTGTGCACCTGGCGCTGGCAGATGCTGCTGGCGGCTCGGGGAATCGGGGCCGGCTATTGGAGGCTGTTCCGTTATTTCCTGAATGGCCTGTTCTTCGGCAATTTCCTGCCCACCACGGTGGGAGGCGATCTGGCCCGGGCCTACCTGGTGGCCGACGATTGCCGGGGAAAATCGGAGGCTCTGGCCTCGGTGCTGGTGGACCGCTTCATCGGGCTATTCGGCGTGATCATCACCGGAGTGGTGGGTTTGGTGCTGGTGGCCAAGACCGGGCAGGAGCAGAGCATCCTAAAGGCCATGGCCATCGGCACGGCCGTCGCCCTGATTTTGGCGGCCCTGTTCCTCAACAAGTCGCTGGTCCGGCGCTTTCGGTGGATATTGAAACTGCCCTTGGTGCAGAAAGCCGAACAGCATCTGGTGGACTTTTATCATGCCATCTATGTCTACCGCACCCATCCCAAAGAGATCGCCTGGGCCTTCGTCCTGTCCCTGGCGGTTCAGGTCTTCGTGGTGATAACTGCCTATCTCATCGCGCTGGCCCTGGCCATCGAGATCGCCATAGTTCCGTTTTTCCTGTACATGCCGGTGATAGCGGCGGTCAGCATGATCCCCCTTTCCATCAACGGCTGGGGCCGGCAGGAGGGGGCCTTCATCGTGTTCTTCGGCCGGGTGGGGGTGGCCAAGGCCCCGGCCCTCTCCCTGGGATTCCTGTATCATTTGGTGGCCATCGCGGTCTCCCTGCTGGGCGGACTGTTGTGGCTGTTCTTCGGGGGGAGGAAGAAGTGCTGAAGGTCTTTGGTATATTTCCGAAACCGCTATATCGGCTGACAGTTGCCATTCTGGCGCTGACGGCCGTTTGTTGCATCAGCCAGGCCCAGAGCCATCAACAAGGAGATTATTCTCTGGTTCCGGTCGATCATTGGGAGTTGCAGGCGGCTTACCCTCTGGATTGGGATGGAGACGGCGACGATGAGATTCTGCACCTCAATAATTTCGGCAATGCCACAGTCTACGTTCAGGGAGGCAATTGCTGCTGGAGCTATACCTTTGGGCCCACCCACGACCACAGTTGGATTTACTTGCGGCAGTTTTATTATCGGGCTTCCGAACAAATCTTCATGCTGTCGCACCGCCGGGGCGATTCCATCGTGATGTATATAAGAAACGGGGGGAATCAACGCAACCTGCTGTTGGATGTCCGGCCCAAAGCCATCGGCCGGCCGATGCCCGGGGGGAGTGGATATTTCATTTATCCATCGCTGATCAGCCCCAAAACAGGCCAGAGGGCCATTATCGGCTACTGGATAACCGAGTTCACCCTCAGCCATCCCCGGGGCCTGGCGGCCTATGATTTTGAGACCGGGCGGGAGCTGTGGCATTACTGGCTGGGGGGCAACATCGCCGACGAAATCTGCTATTACGATGTCGACGGCGACGGCCGGGACGAAATATTGATATGCACCGGGGCGGCCGCCAATGGAGGCCAGGCCAACGGCACCGATGACGGCCATACCTATGTCATGTGCTTTGACCTGGATGGTCGGCTGCTTTGGAAAAGGGAAATCGGGGGCTATTTCTCCAACCTGAGGATGAGATTGGTGGATGGCGACCGGGATGGACGCAAAGAGATATTGTGCTGGGAAAAAAGCCACCGTGACAGGCAGAATATGGGCCGGCCGGACGCCATCCGCCTGCTTCGCCCCTCTGACGGAGGGCTGATAAAGAAGGTGGAAACCGCCGAATACCTTTTAGATGGGGCCTTAGGCGATATTGACAACGACGAGTTGGACGAATTGGTGGTAGGCGGCACCGACGGCCTGATCAGGGTCTATTCTTTGGACTTGGAAAAGCAAGGCGAAGGCCACAATCCGACCGGCAACCCCATATCGGTCGTTTCCGTGGCCGACCTCAACCATGACGGCTATCGGGAGGTGGTGGCGGTTGACCGCAATGGGAGTCTGATAATACTTGACCATAATCTGAAAACCATGCTGGCTCAGCAAATGGAAACCTCCGCCGAAAGGCTGTGGCTGGTAAATTCCGGAAAAGACAAGCTGATATTGAACGTAGCCAATTTTGGGGATGGGCATAAGTGGTGGCTTTGGAAATTTCAGCTCCGGCCGGTTCATGCCCGCTCCCATTTCGCCAGCTACCTGGCGGCGGCCTTTCTAGCCGCGGCCCTCACGGCCCTGGCCTTGCTTTTCCTGATGTGGCGCAGGGTGGCAAAACTGGAACAGGCCATGGAACAACTGGATCAGCCGGGGCTGGTGTTGTTAAGCCGGAGGGGGAAGATCATCGCCCTCAACCATTGGGCTTCGGTGTTGCTGGGGATTGATGCCGCCAGCTCCCGGGGCAGAGCTTTTCTGGAGGTGCTTCCGGAGGGCACTCGGGCAAAGTGGCGGTCGGTGTTGGAGGAGAAAGATAATAAGAAAACATGCCATCTGAAGGTCGGAGAAGCTGAAAAACAGAGAAACCTGGCCATCCGCCAGGTGTTCGGGGAAAACCGTCGGGCTCTGCTAATCAGCGATATCACCGAACAGGAAAACATCCAACGAGCCCGGGAGTGGGCCACGGTGGCCCAGCAGATGGCCCACGGCATCAAAACCCCCCTGACCACCATCCTGCTGGCGATACAGAAGATCGACCGGGAGGCCGGCAAAACCGGAGACGGCAAGGTGATAGAAGACCTGTGCCATACCATAGAACAGGAGGTTCTGCGGCTGAGGAAAAGTTCGGACGGCTTGATGAGGTTTCTCAACCTCACTCCGCCTAATCGGGAAAAGGTTAACATCGGAAGCTTTGTTGAGAATATCGCCGGCAAGTATGGCCTGAGCCGGGAAAATGGGTTGGAACTGATAGTTGACATTGCCCCGGACCTGCCTCCGGTTTTGCTGGATCCAAAACTCATGGAGATAGCCCTGGATAACCTTATAGAAAACGCAGTGGCGGCGGTGGGCGACAAGGGTAGGGTGGAGATAGACGTCCTGCTTACTGACAAAATATTCAGCGATTTCAGGGCTGGGCCGGCCATAAAAATAGAGATTACCGACAATGGTCCTGGCATTCCACTTGCATACAAAAATAAATTGTTCGCTCCGTTTTTTACCACCAAAAGTAACGGCACCGGGCTGGGGCTGATGCTGACCAAGCGCATAATCGAAGATCACGGCGGGCAGATTGAAATTGAAAGCCGCGAAAAAATAGGCACCGAAGTGATCATCTATCTTCCTCTTTAAAAGGAAAAACAGATGAACCAGGGGCGGGTATTGATAATAGACGACGACCAGCGGATAGCCAAAATGCTGTCCCAGGTTTTTGCCGAATACGGGCTGGAACCGCTGTTGGCCTCCACCGGCTCTCAGGGCCTGGCGGTATCCCGGGAAGAAGCCCCCGATGCGGTACTGCTGGACTTGCGGCTGCCGGATATGGGCGGAATGGAAGTCCTGAAATCACTGCATGATTCCAGACCCCAGGTGCCGGTGATCATATTTTCCGCCCACGGTGATATAAAAACCGCGGTGGAAGCGGTTAAGCTGGGGGCCTTCGATTTCATTGAAAAGCCGGTCTCCACCGAACGGCTGTTGTTGACGGTGCAACATGCCATTGAACAGCGGAGGCTTAGGGGAAGGGTGGAAAGCCTGGAGATCCAGGCCGGGCAGCAATACCGGATAACCGGATCTTCCCCGTCCATGGACAAAGTATTCAATCTGATCAAACGGGCTTCAGAAGTAAGGGCCAACGTTCTGATTTTTGGGGAGAATGGCACCGGCAAGGAGTTGGCCGCCCGGGCCATTCATTACGGCAGCCCCAGAAGGGAACAGCCCTTTGTCAAGATCAACTGCGCCGCCATCCCGGAGACCCTGCTGGAGTCGGAGTTGTTCGGCTATGAAAAGGGCTCCTTTACCGGGGCCAATACAGCCAAGAAGGGAAAACTGGAGTCGGCCAACCTGGGCACCGTGTTGTTGGATGAAATAGGGGACATGACGTTGGCCACCCAATCCAAGCTTCTGCGCTTCATGCAGGAGGGTGAGATTGAAAAGATCGGGTCAATTCATCAGCAACATCTGGACGTAAGGATAATTGCCGCCACCAACCAGGACCTGGAGACCGCGGTCCGGGAAAAAAGGTTCCGAGAGGACCTGTATTACCGTTTGAATGTCCTGCCGATCAGGATGCCACCGTTAAGGGAAAGGCCGGAGGATATCCCGGCCCTGGCAATTCAGTTTATAAATGAATTCTGCCAACAGAACGGGGTGGTGGAGAAAATCCTGGCCGATCAGACCTTGGCCTATCTGTCCAGGCAGCCCTGGCCAGGGAACGTAAGACAGCTCAGGAATATGATGGAGCGGGTAGTGGCTCTGGTGGACCGCCAGATGATAGAGCCTTCAGATATCGAAGAGATAATGCAAAGCACTTCGGTGGGCGGTAAATGTTTGGTGCCCGACAAGATCGGAAGAGCACACGTCTGAACTCCAGTCACCGAATACGATCT
>CALGNM010000393.1 GCA_937958665.1 uncultured bacterium
CACCGAGATCTACACTCTTTCCCTACACGACGCTCTTCCGATCTGTTCGGCTTGGATTGTCCGCTGGTGATTATCGCCTGCAACACCGCCAGCGCCAAGGCTCTGCGGACCATCCAGCAGAAATACCTGCCTTCCGACAGCTCGCGCCGGGTCCTGGGGGTGATCAGACCCACGGTGGAGGCGATGGGCAGACTGACCGCCACCCGGTCAGTGGCCCTGTGGGGAACCAAGGGAACGGTCGAGTCAGGTAGCTTTCTATTGGAAGCTGACAAGTATGCCCCCGGAGTACGCCTTTGCCAACAGGCCTGCCCGATGCTGGTGCCCCTGGTGGAGGCCGGGGAACTTGAGGGGCCGGGACTTGAATACTTCATCAGAAAGTACTGGGAGCAGACCGTGAGTCAGGCCGATGATATCGACACCCTGTTGTTGGCCTGCACCCACTATCCCCTGATCCGGGACCAGATCGCCCGGGTGGTGCCCCCGGGGGTCCGGATAGTATCCCAGGACCAGCTGGTGGCCCCCAGCCTGGTGGATTACTTGTCCCGCCACCCCGGCATGGAGTCGAGGCTGTCCCGCCGGGGCAGCTGCCGCTACCTGACCACCGACCGCTGCGATCATTTTGACCGGCTGGCCGAGGTGTTTTTGGGCCAACCGATCTCCTCGGAGCAGATTGAAATGGTGGATGATTAACCATGTTGGCCAATGACAAAAGCGTGAGAAAATGAAACTATTCGCCAAACGCAGGGCCATCTCCAACGTGGCCCCCGCCAGCAGAGATGATTCTGGGGACGGGATCATTCCGGAGGGCGAAGTCAAAGCCTATCTGGCCAGGATCGGGCAGTTTACCAACCTGCTTCCATCCATCATGGAGACCATTGGCCGGCTGTCCCAGGCCGACGATGCCCACCTGAGAGGGATTCAGGAGTTCCAGGAGAAGCTGGCTGAGATTTTCCAGGGGCAGGAGGAGATCGCCGGCCATTCGGCCATGGTTCTGGAGACCGGGCAGGACTACGGCCGGCTGATCCAGGAGGCCGGGGGGGTGCTGAGATCGCTGATCGGATCTTTCGAGGAATCGCTGGTTCAGAACCAAAAGCTGTCCGAGAGCCTAGCCCGGCTGTCCGACCGTTCCCGCCAACTGCAGGAGCTGGCTTCCTTGATGTCTGAGATGTCCCTGACCATCAGCCAGGTCTCCCGCAATGCCGAGATAAAGGCCTACCATGCCGGGGTTGCCGGACGGGGGTTTGCGGTGATAGCCGAGAACATGAACAAGCTTTCACTGGAGTTGATGGAATCGGCCTCCCGGGCTCCCCGGCTGGGCACCGCCATCAGGGAGAGCATAGAACGAATCGAGCAGGGTCTGTCGCAATCCAAAGATCTGGCTGAGGTGCTCAAGGGAAGGTCCCAGGCCATGGAGCGGGACCTGTCCGAGATCTCTCAGGATAACGCCACGATCCTGACCGGGTTCCAGGAGATGAAGCAGCAGTCGGCTTCCCAGAGCGTCATCCGGGAACAGCTGCTGGCCGGAATGGCCAATATTACCGAGATTACCGCCAACCTGGGCATCAGTCAGGAGATCGGAAGAGCACACGTCTGAACTCCAGTCACCGAATAAGATCTCGT
>CALGNM010000394.1 GCA_937958665.1 uncultured bacterium
ACGGCGACCACCGGAATCTACACTCTTTCCCTACACGACGCTCTTCCGATCTTTGCGACTGGCGGATGTTCAAACTGGTCTCCGGAGAGTTTCTCCGACGCCGACATGAATAGAACCAACGGAAAATCCATCATATATCAGGAGCCAACCAATGCCGGAAAAGGAACCAAATAACGGCGGCCCCAAAAACGGCCAGCCGCCCGAGAACCCCACCATCGATCTGATCCGCCGGCTGACCGCCGTTCCGGGCCCCTCCGGCTATGAGGGACGGGCGGCTTTGGCGGCCGGCCAGGAGCTGGCGCCCTTCGCCACCAAGGTCAAGACCGACAGCATGGGCAGCGTGGTGGCCTACAAGAAGGGCTTCGACCCCAATGGAGCCGGCCCGGCCCGCAAGGTGATGCTGGCCGCCCATCTGGATGAGATCGCCCTGCTGGTCACCGCCATCGAGCCCGGCGGGTTTTTGCGCTTCACCGAGGTGGGCGGGTTCGACCCCCGGGTGCTCTTGGGCCAGGAGGTGACCCTGCATCCCCTGGCCCGCCAGGGAGCGCTGTCGGCCCGGGAGCTGCCCGGCATCATCGGGGCCAAGCCCCCCCACTTCCAGACCGCGGAGGAGTCGGGCCAGGTGATTCCGCTGGAGGACCTCTACATCGATCTGGGGCTGGATGAGGCGGCGGTCAGGCGGCAGGTGGCGGTGGGCGACCTGGCCACCATCCGGATGCCGTTGGTGGCCCTGAAGAATGACCGGGCGGCCGGCAAGGCCATGGACAACCGGGCCTGCGTGGCCATTATGGTCCGGACCCTGGAGATCCTGGCCAAGTGCCATCATTCCTGGGACGTCTACGCGGTGGCCACCGTCCAGGAGGAGGTCACCGGCCTGGGGGCGGTCACCGCCACCTTCGACATCGCGCCGGACCTGGGGATCGCGGTGGATGTGACCCACGGCGACATGGCCGGGGTGTCGGAAAACGAAACCTTCGGGATCGGCAGGGGGCCGACCATCACCATCGGGCCCAACATCCACCCGGCCATCGCCGAGAAGCTCCGGCAGGTGGCCAAGCGCGAGGAGATCCCCCACCAGGTGGAGCCCTGCGCCGGGGTCACCGGCACCGATGCGGTGGACATGCAGATCTCCCGGGAAGGAGTGCCCACCGGCCTATTGGGCCTGCCTCTGCGATACATGCACACCCCGGTGGAGACCCTGGCGGCGGTGGACGTGGACCGGGCCGCCCGTTTGCTGGCCCGCTTCATCCAGGACCTGGATGACATCAAACTGGAATGGAAGGACTGAGAGGGATATGATAGACCTGAAGCTGATAGCTGAGATCACCGACGCCTTCGGGGTCAGCGGCTGCGAGGGGGAGATCCGCAACATCGTCCGCCGCAATATCGAGAAACTGGCCGACGAGATCCGGGTGGATGCCCTGGGCAACCTGATAGCCTTCAAAAAGGCCCGTCCCGCCGGCCGGGGCCGGACCAAGAAGGTGATGCTGGCCGCCCATATGGACGAGGTGGGCTTGATGGTCAAGGCGGTGGACAAATCGGGGTATCTGCAGTTCGACAAGGTGGGCGGGGTGGACAACCGGGTGCTGCTGGCCAAGCGGGTGCTGGTGGGCAAGGAGAAGGTGCCGGGCATCATCGGGGCCAAGCCCATCCATCTCACCTGGCGCAAGGGCGAACACAAGCGGGTCTCCCCCCACCACGAGCTGGTGATCGACCTCGGCGCCTCCAGCCAGGAGGAGGCCCAGCGCTGGGCCTCGCCCGGCGATTACGTGATGTTCGACACCAAGTGCGAGGACTGGGGGCGGGTGCTCAAGGCCAAGGCCTTCGATGACCGGATCGGCTGCTACCTGATGATCGAACTGCTCAAAGGGCGCTATCCCTTCGACCTCTACGCCGCCTTCACCAGCCAGGAGGAGGTGGGGCTGCGGGGGGGACGGGTGGCGGCCTACCGGGCCGAGCCCGACCTGGCCTTCATCCTGGAGGGCACAGATCGGAAGAGCGTCGTGTAGGGAAAGAGTGTAGATCTCGGTGGTC
>CALGNM010000395.1 GCA_937958665.1 uncultured bacterium
CCACCGAGATCTACACTCTTTCCCTACACGACGCTCTTCCGATCTCCGATATTCCCGGGGTTGATCCTCAGCTTGTCCACCCCGGCCTCCAGGGCCATCAGGGCCAGGCGATGGTCGAAGTGGATGTCGGCCACTAATGGGACTTTGGTCCCCGTCCTGATCCTGGCCAGGGCCAGAGCGGCTGGACGGTCCGGCACCGCCAGGCGGACTATCTGGCAACCAGCCCGCGCCAGCCTATTGATCTGGGCCACAGTGGCTTTAACATCAAGGGGGTCGGTATTGGTCATGGATTGGACGGACACCGGGGCGTTACCGCCTATCAAGACATCGCCTACCCTAACCTGCCTGGTTGGGCGGCGGGGGAATATTTTCTTGATATTATCAGCCATCAGCCGGTATTATCGCAGATGGGACGCCAAAATGCAAGAGGCAGGTTAGTCCCGGGAAGAGAATCCCCGAAAACGACCGTCTGTCTCCCCCTGAACACATCTATAAAAAGAAACCCCTTCCCCGTTGGGGAAGGGGTTTGGGGTTGGTTCCTTTACACCTCAGACGTTCCCTTGTTCTCGCTGATGGCCTCCTTGAGGGCATCCCCGAACGCGGTGCCTGACTCGGCGTTTTTCTTCAGGTAAGCCTTCATCTCCTCGGCCGCCTGGCTGGATTTGAGTATCTTCTGGGACAGGGCTATCCTCCGGTTGGCGGAGTCTATCTCGATGATTTTAAGCTCCAATTCCTCGCCTCCTTTGTAGGCCTCGGATAGTTTTTCCTCGCTGACGCCCTCCAGTTCGGATACCGGAACGAAGCCCTCAAATCCGTGGTCCATGTCCACCAACAGACCCCGCTCCAAGGGGCGGTTGACCTTGCACTTCAGGTCCTGGCCGACCGAGAACTTGCTGCCGATGTCGGCCCAGGGGTCATCCTCCAGCTGTTTCAGGCCCAAAGAGATCCGGCGGTTGTCCTTGTCGATGTTGGTGACCACCACATCGATCCGGTCGTTCTTTTTGACCACCTCGCTGGGATGCTTGATCCGCTTGGTCCAGGACATGTCGGAGATGTGGATCAGACCGTCGATGCCCTCGTCCAGCTCCACGAACACCCCAAAGTTGGTAATATTGCGGACTTTGCCGCTGAGCTTGGTGCCGATGGGATAGCGGTCACCGATGGTGTGCCAGGGATCCGGCTCCAGCTGTCGCAGCCCCAGGGATATCTTCTGCTCCTCCTTGTCTATCTTCAGCACCATGGCATCAACCTCCTGGCCGATGGAGACCAGCTTGGAGGGATGCTTGACCTGCTTGGTCCAGGACATCTCGGAGATGTGGATCAGCCCCTCCACCCCCTTCTCCAGCTCGATGAAGGCCCCATAGTCGACTATGGAGACGATCCGGCCCTTGATGGTGGCCCCCACCGGGAACTTGGTCTCTATGTTTTCCCAGGGGTGGGGGGTCAGTTGCTTGAGGCCCAGGGACACCCGGGATTTCTCGCGGTCGTATTCCAGTATCTTGACCCGGATCTGCTGTCCCAGCTTGACCAGCTCGGAGGGATGGTTGATCCTTCCCCAGGACATGTCGGTGATATGCAGCAGCCCGTCCAGGCCGCCCAAGTCGATGAACACCCCAAAGTCGGTGATGTTCTTGACGATGCCCTCCCGGACCTGGCCCTTGTCGATCTCGGCCAGGATGGCGGTGCGCTGCTTGTCGCGCTCGGCATCCAGCACTGCCCGGCGGGAGACCACTATGTTGCGTCGTTTTTTGTTGATCTTGACGATCTTCAAGGGGACATTCTGGCCCAGCAGGCTGTCCATGGTTTCCAGGGGCCGCAGGCCGATCTGGGAGCCCGGCAGGAAGGCGTCCACCCCCATCAGGTCGACGATCAGCCCGCCCTTGATCCGCTTGACCACCTTGCCCTCCACCTGGGACTGGTTGTCCAGGTACTCCTTGGCCTTGTCCCACACCCTGATAAAGTCGGCCTTGGACTTGGAGAGCACCATCTGGCCCTCCTCGTTCTCCACCTGCTCCAGGTAGAGCTCCAACACGTCGCCCGGCTTGACGGAATCGGGATCGGGCATCTCCATCAGGGGCACAATGCCCTCCGACTTGAGGCCGACGTCCACCATCACCGAATCGCCGCTTATCCTCAGCACCTTGCCGGTGATGATCTCACCCTCCTCGAAGTTCTTCTGATGGAAGTACTCGTCCAGCAGGGCCCGGAACTCTCCTGAATCCTGGGCCTCGTCCTCCGCCAGAAATTCGTCCTTTTCCTCCTCCGGACGGGTTTGCTTGGTTTTTGCCATGTTTTGTGTTTCTCCTTTTGGTATAGAATAGGCCGACCAATGCCAGCCTTAAATCCCATTGATATAAACCGACCTGGTTAACGGGCCGGACTTACGCTCGGCCCTTGGTTCTGGTCAGGTCCCGGATCCGCTCCACCACCTTCTTCACCAGCGAGTCTGGAGTGGAAGCTCCGGCGGTGACCCCGGCCAGCCTGGCCCCCTTGAACCAGGAGGCCTTCAGCTCCATTTCAGTCTCCAGATGATAGGTGGGCTTGCCCACCTTGCGGCACAGTTCGGCCAAGCGAGAGGTGTTGGCCGAGTTCCTCCCCCCCACCACGATCATCAGGTCGGCCCGCTTGGCCAGCTGCATGGTATCCTGCTGGCGGACCTGGGTGGCCTGACAGATGGTGTTTATCAGGTGCAGGTCCTCGGTCCGGGAGCTCAGATAGTTGATGGCCTTGACGAAATCTTCGGTGGATAGGGTGGTCTGGGCCAGCACCCCCACCCGGCGCCCCACCCGGGCCACCCGGCGGTTGAAGACCAGCGATTCCGGGCCGGCGTAGCCCCGCAGGGCGATGACTTCGGGATGACGCCGTTCCCCCACAATAATCACCTGACGTCCTTCGCCGTGAAGGCAGGCGGCCGCCCGCTGGGCCTTGGTGACGAACGGGCAGGTGGCATCCACCACCTTCAGACTCTGGCGCGTCCACAGGTCTTTGAGCACCTGGGGATGGATGCCGTGGGAGCGGATGATGACCGTGCCTTTCCTGGCTTGGGAGGGCTTCTCGATCGTTTTTACCCCCCACGATTCCAGATCATTGACCACCTGGGGGTTGTGGATGATGGGTCCCAGGGTGTAGACCGGACCCCGCTTATGGGATGCGGTCTCGTAGGCCAATTTGACCGCCCGCTTCACCCCGAAGCAGAACCCGGCCCTCTTGGCCACCTCAATCCTCATTTTTTGCCTTCAATCTGATTATCCGGTCCATCACCAGGCGGCTGATCTCCTGATATCCGTCCTTGTCATCGGGATAACGGGCCAGCGTCTCCGGAGTCACCGGCGAGCCGAACCGGACCAATAAACATTGCCGGCCGCTTAGGATGTCGGCCAATTTGCGGTTGGTGCCCTCGATGTAGGCCGGCACTACCGGCACCAACATCCGCCGGGCTATCATACCCACCCCCGGCTTGGGCGGCAGGAAATCTTCGGTCCGGCTGCGGGTGCCCTCGGGGAACATCACCATCGCCAGGCCCTGCTCCAGCCTCCGCATTATCATCTTGACCGCCGCGGCATCGCCCCCCTGACGGCGCAGGGGCATGGCGTTCAGCGAGGTAATCAGCCAGCGCAGGGGCAGAAACCGGAACAGCTCCTGCTTGGCGACGAAGCCCACCTCCCGGTGGACGGCCGTGCCCAGGAAGGGGGGATCAATCAGATTGATGTGGTTGGAGGCAATGATGCACGGCCCCTCAGGGGGGACCTGCCTCCATCCATAGACCCGGCGCCCCAGAGCCTGGTTTAAAATCAGGTTGGTAGCGTGCCACACCATCCGGTAAAAGCGGGACCGGAACGCCCGGCTCTCCCAAATCATCTGTCCCGGGACTTTTCCCGGACCGCCTCCAACACCATCTCCACCTGCTGTTCGATGGTCAGAGCCGAAGTGTCGATAACCAACGAGCCGGGGGCTTGGGTCAGCGGGCTGTCGGCCCGCCGGCTGTCCTGGGCATCACGCTCGGCAATCTGGGCCTCCAGCTGCCCCAAACCGCACTCGATCCCCTGGGCCTTCAGCTCTTCCCTCCGGCGCATCGCCCGCTGGGCGATGCTGGCCTTCATGAATACCTTGACCTCGGCATCCGGGAATACCACGGTGGTGATATCCCGGCCCTCCATCACCACCCCTCCCTGGCGCCCCATTTCCTGCTGGAGGCTGACCAGCCGGCGGCGGACCGCCGGCAGAGCCGAAATATCGGAGGCCGCCTTGGACATCTCGGGAGTGCGGATCTCCCGGCTGACGTCATTCCCATCCAGCATGGTCCGGATGCCTTCGGAGGTTGGTTCCTGGGTTATGACGGTGGCTGCCAGCATCCGGGATATGGCGGCCGGATCATCCAGCGGCACACCTTCCCGGGCGGCCTTCAACGCCACGGCCCGGTACATGGCTCCGGTGTCTATGTAGAGGTAGCCCAGCTTCTGGGCCACCAGCTTGGCGGTGGTGCTTTTCCCGGAGGCCGCCGGCCCATCGATTGCTATCACCAACCCCCGGCTCATCCTATGCCAGCTTTTTGGTCTCTTTGACCACCTTCTTCAGGCAGGACACCAGCTTCTTGTTCTGCCGCTGGGTCCCGATGGTGACCCGGAGGGCGGTTGGCATCCCGTAGTTCTTCACCGGACGGACTATCACCCCCCGCTTCTGCAGGCGGGTGAAGGTCTCCGTGGAGTCAACTTTAGGATCGATCAGAATGAAGTTGCCCTCGGAGGGAACATACATCAGCTTCATCTTTTCAAATTGCCGGTAGAGGAAGGCCTTGCCCTCGTCATTGATATGTCGGCTGTGCTCCAGATGCTTGGCATCGTCCAGGGCGGCCAGGCAGCCGGCCTGCGAAAGGAGGCCGATGTTGAACGGAAGTCGCACCTTGCGGACCGAGGCGATCAGCTCCGGATGTCCAATGCCATAACCCACCCTCAAGCCGGCCAGGCCGTAGATCTTGGAGAAGGTGTGCAGGATGATGATGTTGGAGTGGTCCCTCAGCAGCTCCAGGCTGCGGGGGAAATCGCCCCGGGTGATATACTCGGAGTAGGCCTCATCCAGGATGACCACACAGCTGAGAGGAACCGATCCCAAGAAAGACTTAAGCTGATCGTGCTTGACCATGGTGCCGCTGGGGTTGTTGGGGTTGGCGATGTAGACCACCTTGGTCTGGGAGGTGACGGCTTGGGCCATGGCCTCCAGGTCGTGGGTATAATCCTTCAGCGGCACCTCCACCAGTTCGGCATCAGCCATCTTGGCGGCGATCTTGCCCATCACGAATGACTGCTGGGCCATCACCACCCTGTCCCCCGGCGCCACGAAGGTCTTGAATATGTACTCGATGATGTCCACTGAACCATTGCCAAAAATCAGTTGGTCCTCGGAAACACCCAGGCGCTCGGCCAGCTTCTTGCCCAGGGCGTAGCACCCATCGTCCGGGTAAAGGTTAACCTCCTTCAGGGCCTTGCGGATAGCCCTGATGGCCAGCTTTGACGGTCCCAGGGGATTCTCATTGGAGGCCAATTTGATTATCCGGCCCTTGATGCCCAACTCTCGACGCACCTCATCCACCGGCTTTCCCGGGACATAGGGGCTTATCGACCCGATATTGGCCCTTGGCTGGGGAATCATAAACTTATCCACCCCTTTGGTTATCTTGAATTGAAACGAAATTGAATTATAACATAAAAAAACATTGAAATCAATTGCAAATGTTTAACTTATTTATACTTATGATGATATTTCCAAAATATAATATATTAATTAAATTATAATGATATTTGATATGATTATTAATTTTGTTTATTTTTCTATTGACATTATTAATTATTTTTGTTATAATTCCATCAATAATTATCAGGCAACAATTAAGCAAGGCATACAAATGAAAATTGACAAAACGGCAACGCCTGCTACCACCAAGGTGGTTATTGATTGCTGGCACAGCCTTTCTTCCAATGGTGAAGAGATGCTTTCCCAAATATTGAGGCTTCCGCCATATTGTTTCTGCCCATAGTTCATATTCAGACCCCCTCCGACGTAAAACGATATTTATTTAGGAGCAGCTACAATGCCTAAAAAAACGCCCCACACCTGTCCCTCATGCAGCGGACCCCTCTATGTTTCGGAGCTCAAATGCCCCGAATGCTCCACGGCGGTACGCGGCGAGTATCATCCCTCGCCTTTGGGAAACTTGACCGAGGAGCAGCTGGAGTTCGCCCGGACCTTCATCCTGTCCCGCGGCAATATCAAAGAGGTGGAGAGCCGGCTGGGCATCTCCTACCCTACGGTCAGGAACAGGCTGGACGAACTGATCCGGTCAATCTCGGAACAGCCGGCCAATAACAAAACCCCCGCCGAAATACTGGATGCGCTGGAGGCCGGCACCATAACCGCCCTCCAGGCGGCTGAAATGTTGAAAAACATCCAACGAGGAGAATAAGATGTCACAGGAAACCAACAAAATACTTAAGATGCTGGAGGAGGGCAAGATCAGTTCCAAAGAGGCTGAATCCCTGCTTTCGGCCCTGGGCGAAACCAGGGGACGCCACATGGACTTCGGCATCGATCACAGCCAGTTAAGAGATGAAATGGACTGCCTGCGAGAAAATATTCACCAGATAAATCCCGGCAGGATCGTGGCCGAGGCCATGGCCGGGGTAAAGGATGGTTTGAAGGGTTTGAAGGATATTCATGCCGAAATTGATGTTCTGCGGGGATCCGAGAAGGCCCTGGAGAAAAAGGTTATCACCGTCCCGGCCCAGGGAGTAACCGCCCTGTCGGTCTCCCAGCCCCGCAGCGATTTCGAGATCACCGGGACCGACGGCGACCAGATCGTCATCCGGGCCGACATTCAGGTCTGGGCCGAGGAGCAGGATGAGGCCCGGGAGAAACTGAAATCCCTTGATATCACCACTGAAAATGAATCGGGCACTCTTCGAATAAAGGTGGACGGCCCACCCTGGACCAAGAAACGCCGGGCCAAGGTTGACTTCACCATCGAGATGCCCCGTAGCATTATGCCCGAGATATCCACCGCCTCGGGCGGCATTTCCGTCTCGGGCTTACAGAACGGAGCCAGACTGGAAACGGCCTCGGGAGACATATCGGTGGCCGATTCCCAGGGACCGATAGGCCTGTCCTCAGCTTCGGGAGACATTGGAGCCGCCCGCTGCCGGAAGGCAGAACTAACGGCCCGCACCGCCAGCGGCGACATCGAGTTCGCCGATTGCGCCGGGCAGGCCTCCTTCCAGACAGTCAGCGGCGACGTCGCTATCGGGCTGGACGGCCAGGTCCAGGGGCAGACCGTCAGCGGGGATATCGAGGTCGTATCCCTGGAATCCGGCGGGTTCAAAATCCGCAGCACCAGCGGTGATGTCCGGTTCCAGGGAAGGCTGGGCGGGGCCGGCGATTGGCTGGTGGCCACCGTCTCCGGCGACGTGGACCTGGAGCTGGCCGACGGCTCCGCCGCCCGGCTGGAGGCCGGCTCGGTAAGCGGGGAAATCGATTGTGAACTGGAGCTGACCGAACTCCGGCAGACAAACCGGCGTCTTTCTGGCCGGCTGGGGCAGGGGCAAGGCCTGCTGGAGATCAAAACCGTCAGTGGCGACATCAACATCCATTAACCGATATCAAGGAGTAAAAAATGAGGAGGACCGCCAAAAGGATCTTCTGGGGCCTGTTCTGGGCCTCGGTCGGAACGGTGCTGCTGCTGGCCAACTATGGAGCCATCGACTACCGATTCTCCTTGGTCAGGGACTGGCCGGCCGTTCTGGTTCTG
Source organism: uncultured bacterium (assembly GCA_937958665.1). Taxonomy (GTDB): domain Bacteria; phylum Edwardsbacteria; class AC1; order AC1; family EtOH8; genus CALGNM01. Next base: position 7,796 of record CALGNM010000395.1, read on the forward strand.
CTGGGGATAACCAAACTGATCGATTCACTAACCAACCAAAGATAAAGGAGCAAATATGTTCTGCATCTACCAGAACCGGCCCCGCAAGGCGCTGTGGGGCATCTTCTGGATGGCCATGGGGGTCTTCCTGCTGCTGTCCAATTACGGGCTCACCGGCTACCAGTTCTCGTTCAGCCGCGACTGGCCGATCCTGCTGATCGCCTGGGGGATCATGAAGATAATCGACACCCTGGTCTGGCGCAAACGGAGCCCGAAGACCTCGGCCCTGCAGAGCGAGGGCGACCGGCAGTCCCGGGCCCAGATATTGAAGGACGTCGAAGACGGCAAGATGAGCGCCGAAGAGGCCGCCCAGAGGCTCAAGAACCTGTAAACATTTGGGACACGGCGCGTCGCGTCCCGTAATCAGACAAGGAGGACATGATATGTCGGAGGACAGATTGCGGATCCTGAAGATGGTGGAGGACAAGAAGATCACGGCCGAGGAGGCCGCCAAACTGCTGGCGGCCATGGACTCCCCCGCCTCGCAGGGCAAGGCCCACTGGCTGAAGGTCCGGGTGTTCGACAGGGGCTCGGACAAGCCCAAGGTCCGGGTGACCGTGCCCTTGAGCATTTTGAAGATCGCCGGCAAGCTGGGGGGCAAGTTCTCGGTGATGATGCCGGACGAGGCCAAAGAGCAACTGGAGGCCAAGGGGATCAAGCTGGATGCCGAGAGCCTGGAGGACATCGAGAAGCTGTTCGACCAGCTGGCGGTCAATGGCCGCTACCAGCTGGTGGACGTGGAGGATGACGAGGAAGGGGAGCGGGTCGAAGTGTACATCGACTAAGGCCGCCCTCCAGACACTCAAAGCCCCGCCGTTAGGCGGGGCTTTGGCTTTCCGGTTAATGCCATTACGCTGGCATCCCTTCCTGTGCCTGACTATTCCTGTTCTGTGGTCTCACAGCAGGTCGCTGGCCAGCTCGGCCAGGTGGCTCCTCTCCCCCTTGACCAGGTTGACGTGGGCGAACAGCTGCTGGCCCTTCATCCGGTCCACCAGGTAGGTCAGCCCGTTGGACTGGCTGTCCAGGTAGGGCGAGTCGATCTGGTAGATGTCCCCGGTGAAGACGATTTTGGCCCCCTCCCCGGCCCGGGTGATGATGGTCTTCACTTCCAGCGGAGTCAGGTTTTGGGCCTCGTCCACGATGAAGAAGATGTTGGACAGACTCCGCCCTCGGATGAAGGCCAGGGCCGAGATCACCAGCTTTTCGTTCTGGATCATCTCGTTGATCTTGTTGTGCTCCTTGCTTTCGGGCGAGAAGCGGTGCTTGATCACCGCCAGATTGTCCCACAGCGGCTCCATGTAGGGGTCGATCTTGGATTTGATGTCGCCCGGCAGGAATCCGATGTCCCGGTTGGCCAGCGGCACCACCGGCCGGGCCAGGTAGATCTGGTGGAACTGCCGCCGCTGCTCCAGGGCCGCCGCCAGGGCCAGCAGGGTCTTGCCGGTGCCGGCCTTGCCGGTGATGGCCGCCAGCTGGACCTCCGGCCTCATCAGAGCGTCCAGGGTGATGGTCTGCTCGGCGTTGCGGGGCTCGATGCCGTAGGCCTGGCGCTTGACCACCCGCTCCATGGCCTTCTTCTCGTCATTGTAGCGGCACAGCACGCTGGAGCTGTTGTTCTTGAACACGAAATACTGGTTGGGCACCGGGTCCAGCCGGGGCAGGTCGGCCAACGGCACGCTGTAGGGCTCCTCGTAGAACTTGTTGATGGCCGACTTATCCAGCTCCTCGACGATCCGGGCCCCGGAGTATAGCCGGTCCACGTGCTGGATCTTGCCGGTTTCGTAATCCTCGGCCTGGATGCCCAACGACTTGGCCTTCATCCGCAGGTTGATGTCCTTGCTGACGATGATCACCGGGCGGCCCTTCTGCTTGCGGCGGAACTGGTCGGCCAGGGCCAGGATCCGGTGGTCGGCCTTGTCGGCGGTGAAGGCGTGGTAGATCAGTTCAGAATGGGGGTCCTCCACCTCCACGTACAGCCGGCCCTTGCCCTTGCCCAGCCCCACCCCCTTGGTGAACAGCTGGTCCCCGGCCAGCTTGTCCAGCTCCCGGATGAACTCCCGGGCCTCGAAATTGATCAGGTCGCTGCCCTTCTTGAACTTGTCCAGCTCCTCCAGCACCACGATGGGGATGACGATGTCGTGCTCCTGGAAATGGCGGATGCAGGTATGGTCGTACAGGATGACGTTGGTGTCCAGCACGAACAGCTTCTTCTTGACTGCGGCCATATCTTCCCCCGTATGCAAGATTGATGGTTTGGCTGATTGAACAAAGCCGAGGCGGTTAAAGGCCTCGGCTTTGTTCAGCTTAACGGACCAGGGTCATCCTTCGGGTGACCGTCCTTTCAGGCGTCTGCAGCCGGTACAGGTAGACACCGGCCGGGGCCTGTCGCCCGGCTTGGTCCCTCCCGTCCCAGGTGATGCTGTAGCGCCCGCTGGGCTGGGCCTGGTCCACCAGGGTCCGCACCAGCTGGCCGGCCACGTTATAGACCGAGATCTTCACCGGGCCGCCGGTTGCCAGCTGGTAGCTGATGGCCGTCCGCCCCGAGAAGGGGTTGGGCAGGTTCTGCCCCAGCAGGGTGGCCGCCGGCAGGGCGAAGGCGTCCCCCAGCACGCTCTGGGCATAATCCCGGCTGCCCACGATTATCCGGAACTCCCGGGTCTGCTCGCCTGGCTCGGGCACAAAACTGTAGCTCAGGTCACCGCGGACCTCCTGGGACACCCGGCGGGCCAGGTCGGCCAGGTGGCACTCGGTCCCGGCCGGGAACTCCGGGGGCAGGGTGACTGAAATCCTGGTGGGCCCGTTGCAGTCCACCGCCAGCTCCCAGCTCTGGCCGTCACCGGAGGCCGGCCGGATATCGGTGCAGAACCGGTCATTGGCCAGCCGGAAGTAGCCCGAGGCCCCGCTCAGGCCCGCCGGCGGCTCGGGATGGTCGTAGCGGTCAGGCCGGTCCGAGGCGTCGCTGCTGATGCCGAAGTAATTGTGGTCGGCCCCCTCCCCGCTCTCTATCCGCACCAGGGCCTGCCAGGCATCCGGCGCCGGGGCGGCAGGCTTTGCCTGGCCCTTGTAGGCGGCATAGGGATAGACGGTCAGGTTGACGCTGTAGGAGTTGTCGTTCTTGAAGCTGAATCCCTTGTAGGGCTGGAAATTCAAATTGCTAGTCACCTCGGATGGGTTCATCCAACGCTTTTGAGCGGGATCGTAGAAATACGGCCCGGCCACCATGGCCGGTATATCCACGCTCATCCAGTCAATGGGGAACATGAACGGTGTGCCGACGTCATTCCAGCCCGGCTCCAGGGACAGCAACAGCCCGTCGGAAGGCAGGAACCCACCCACACTGCTGTCCGGCTCCTCAAAGCTTACGAAGCTCTCCGACACCCGGTCCCTTACCCAGAAGGCCTGGCCCAGTAGATCGGAAGAGCGTCGTGTAGGGAAAGAGTGTAGATCTCGGTGGT
>CALGNM010000396.1 GCA_937958665.1 uncultured bacterium
GTGGGGGCCGGCACCGTCACCGAGATCATAGAGTAGTACCCTACCACAACCGGGCGGGGCCGCCCGGCCAACCAGATAAATTAAGAGGAAACGCAAGGTGTCAGATCAGAACATAAAGATCAAACTTAAGGCCTACGACCACGCCGTGCTGGACCGGTCGGTGGCCGAGATAGTCAACACCGCCAAACGCACCGGGGCCAAGATCTCCGGGCCGATACCCCTGCCCACCAAGAAGACCATCTACACCGTCAACCGCTCCACCCATGTTGACAAGAAGTCCCGGGAACAGTTTGAGCGGCGGATTCACAAGCGGTTGATCGGAATAATCAACTCCACCCCCCAGACCATCAATGCCCTGACCAAGCTGGAGCTGCCGGCCGGAGTTGACATTGAGATCAAGAGCGGGCTGTGAGCCCCTCCCAACCAACCCAAGCATACAGAATCCATAATAAGGCGATATCATGAACGCGATGATCGGCAGAAAGATAGGGATGACCCAGGTGTTCGGCCAGGGCAACATCATGGTCCCGGTGACCGTGCTGGAGGTGGGCCCCTGCGTGGTGACCCAGATCAAGACCAAGGACAAAGACGGCTACTGCGCGGTGCAACTGGGCTTCGGTTCCAAAAAGCCCGGCAAGCTCACCAAGGCCGTAGCCGGCCACCTGGCCAAGTCCAAAGCCCAGCCGGTGCAGGTGATGCAGGAGTTTAGGGTGGATGATTCGTCCGCCTTCCAACTGGGACAGGTAATCACTGCCGAGGTGTTTGCCGAGGGCGACCGGATCAAGGTCAGCGGCACCACCAAGGGCAAGGGAACCGCCGGGGTCATGAAACGCCACAAGTTCCACGGCGGGCCGGCCAGCCACGGGCAGACCGACCGCTCCAGGCACCCCGGGGCCATCAGCTCCGGCTCCACCCCCGGACGGGTGTATCCGGGCCTGCGGATGGCCGGACACATGGGGGACCATAAATTCTCGGTCCGCAACCTGAGGGTGGTCAAGGTCGACCAGTCCAAGAACATCGTTCTGGTAAGGGGCGCGGTACCCGGGGCCCCCGACGGAATCGTGACAATCCACAAGATATAAGGAAAGCTGGAACAAGCATGTTGTCTGTAAACCTATTCGACGAAAAGGGCCAGAAGTCCGGCAGCACCGAGGTTCCCCAGGAGATCTTCGGCAGCCGTCCCAACCAGCATCTGCTTTACCTGGCGGTCCGGGAATACCTGGACAACCAGCGTCAGGGCACCGCCAGCAGCCAGGACGCGGCCGATGTCCGGGGAGGCGGCAAGAAGCCCTTCAAGCAGAAGCACACCGGCCGGGCCCGCCAGGGCAGCACCCGCTCCTCGCTGATGGTGGGCGGGTATACCGCCCACGGCCCGGAGCCCCGGGACCACTATTGGCGGTTGCCCAAAAAATCACGCCTGGCGGCCCTTAAATCGGCCTGGGCCGACAGCTACAAGGCCGGCAAGCTGGCGGTGATCGAATCCCTCAAAAACACGGGCAAATCCCGGGAGATGGCCGGGCTGATCAAGGCCATGGAATTGACCGGCCAGAAGGTGCTGCTGCTGGACGTGGCCCATTCTCCCGAGGTCCTGCGCTCGGGAAGCAACATCGCCGGTCTGGTGCTGAAGCCGGTGCGGGAGGCCGGACCCTACGACCTGATCAGGGCCGAACGGGTGATCATCACCAAAAAGGGCATGGAAGCGGTAAAGGAGGCGTTGGCCAAATGAAGGACATTCACAGCATCATAATCCGGCCCCTGATCACCGAGAAGATGACCGCCTTGAGGGACAGCCACAACCGCTACGGTTTTGAGGTAGCTCGGGAGGCCAACAAGCACCAGATCAAGCAGGCGGTGGAGGCCCTGTTCAAGGTCAAGGTCACAGAGGTGACCACCATGAACATCATGGGCAAGACCAAGCGCCTGGGACGCAGCCAGGGCAAGCGTCCGGACTGGAAGAAGGCCATAGTCACCCTGGCCAAGGACCAGAAGATAGAGCTGATCGAGGGCATCTAAATACAGATCGGAAGAGCGTCGAGTAGGGAAAGAGTGTAGATCTAGGTGGTCGACGGATCATTA
>CALGNM010000397.1 GCA_937958665.1 uncultured bacterium
GATCGTATTCGGTGACTGGAGTTCAGACGTGTGCTCTTCCGATCTGACTGGGACCCTCACCACTGGCCGGTTGTCTCTGGTTAACTTGGGGGTGATGCCGGAATTCAGCGAGGAGGAGATACTGATGCTGGCGGCCTCGGCCGAGAGCCGATCGGAGCACCCGGCCGGCCGGGCGGTGGTGGCCTATGCACAGGCCAAAGGCCTGAACCTGAAGTCCCCCCACCAATTTCAGGCCCGGCCTGGCTCCGGGCTCAGCTGCCAGGTGGGGGGCCGAAGGGTGGAGATTGGCCGCCGCCAGATGATGGATGATGACGGCCTGGATTTCGGGCCCCTGGAAAAGCTGGCCCTCCGGCTTCAGCAGGACGGCAAAGCAGTGGTCTGGGTGGCGGTGGATTCTCGACCGGCAGGAATCATAGGCTTGGCCGACACCCTGAGGGACAACGCCCTAACAGCGGTAGCCGAACTGAAGAGGATGGGGCTGAAAACCATAATGATAACCGGGGACCACCCGGCGGCGGCGGCCAGGGTGGCTGGCCAGCTGGGAATAGATCAGGTGCTGGCCGGGGTGCAGCCGGACGGCAAGGCCGCTGAGGTTGAAAGGATTCAGAAGGCTGGTTCCAGGGTGATCATGGTGGGAGATGGCATCAACGACGCTCCGGCTCTGGCCCAATCCGACCTCGCGATTGCCATGGGCCAGGGAACCGATGTGGCTATCGAAACGGCTGGCATCATTCTGATGGGCGACCGGTTGGAGCTGGTTCCCCAGTCGCTCCGGCTGTCGCGGGCCACCTTACGGATCATCAAGCAGAATCTGTTTTGGGCCTTCATCTACAATGTGATAGGCATTCCGGTGGCCGCCGGCGCTTTGCAGCCCTTTTTCGGAATATCGCTGAATCCGATGTTGGCGGCTCTGGCCATGGCCTTCTCCTCGGTCAGCGTGGTGACCAACAGCCTGAGGCTGAGGAAGTGGAAACCGTGAAAGTTTGCTAGTCTTTGAACCGCCAAGACGCAGAGCGCGCCAAGAAAATATCAAGGCCTATAATATTGAACTATAAAGGAGTCTGACATGAAGAGACATATGCTTATCGTCATCGCCCTGCTGGGACTGGTTCCTCTGGCCGCGGCCCAGACCGATTCGGCGACCATTTACATACAGGCGGCCACCACCAGTTACGGGCAGAAGCTGTACCGGCAATCCATCGACCAATACCAGGCGGCATTAAGATTTCGGCCGGGACATACCACGGTGATCTACAACATCGCCTGCAACTACAGCCTGCTGGGAGATGAAAAGCGGGCCCTGGTCTGGCTTAACCAGGCCATCGACGCCGGGATGTACAGCTTCGATGAGGATAAGGATTTCGATAACATCCGGGGCGCCAAAGGATACAAAAAGGCCCTGGCCCGGGCGGGAAAATTATTGAAGGAGATCAAGGGCCGCACCAACGAGCCGGTGGTGTTGCTGCCCGACAGCTTCGATCCGGGGAAGAGATATCCCCTGCTGATAGCCATGCACGGCTTCGGCGGCGAGCCGACCAACTTCTCCAAGGCCTTCAAAGCGGCCGGCAGCATAAAAGGCTACATCGTCTGCTGTCCCTACGCCCCGGAGATCGGAAGAGCGCACGTCTGAACTCCAGTCACCGAATACGATCTCGTAT
>CALGNM010000398.1 GCA_937958665.1 uncultured bacterium
TTCGTATTCGGTGACTGGAGTTCAGACGTGTGCTCTTCCGATCTGGACGTGGATGCCAACCCCCAGAAGTCCTCCCAGTTCAACATCCGCAGCATCCCCACCATGATGATCTTCAAGAATGGGCAGGTTATCGACACCCTGGTGGGGGCCATGCCCAAGCCGGCCATAGCCCAAAGGATAGAGGCCGCAATAAAATAGCCGCCAATTTAGGAGGACGGAAATGAAACCGAACGAGGGACCGTTGGACCGGGTCATCAGGGCCGTTGTGGGCCTAGCTTTGCTGGCCGCCTCCTTTGCCCTGGCCGCTCCGCTCAAGTGGGTCTTGTTGGCCATCGGAGCCGTGGCCATGATAACAGCCGCCTCCGGCTTCTGCGGCTTGTACAAGCTGCTGGGCATCAGCACCATGAAGAAAAAAGGCCAATAGGTTCATCGATCAACCAGACCAGCGACGAAAGGATTGCCATGCCGATATATGAATACCGATGCCCCAAGTGCGGACACCAGTTTGAAAATTTGACCAATGCCTGCTGCGCCCCCAACCCCCAGTGTCCCCGGTGCCAATCCGACACCGAAAAGCTGATGTCCACCTTTGCCGCCGCGGTGGGGGGAACCGAGGCCTTCTCGGACGGCGGCTCCTCCTGCCCCTCCGGGGGCTGCGGCTGTTCCTCCGGCTCCTGCGGCCTCTAGCTTTGTGATGAGCAGGTTTTTTCGCCGGACTATGATGGTATTTTCCCTGATGACATTGTTGGCTTTTGGAGCCCAGGTGGTCAGGGGGATAGTGGCCGGCACCGCTTCGCAATGTTCGGCATCCGGAACCTGCCGATGATCAACCAATAGCTTTGGAGACAACCATGGGACTTCTCAAGGATGAGGACCGCCAATACTTGGGGGAGGAGTTCTCCCGCAAGCTGGCCGACCCGGTCAAGCTGGTCCTCTTCACCCAAAAGCTGGAGTGCAGATCGGAAGAGCACACGTCTGAACTCCAGTCACCGAATACGATCT
>CALGNM010000399.1 GCA_937958665.1 uncultured bacterium
GATCGTATTCGGTGACTGGAGTTCAGACGTGTGCTCTTCCGATCTGAGGTACAGCCCGAAACGCTGCTTTGAGGGATACTGGAACACCGCCACTCCGTAGGCGGCATCCACCAGCGGTATTTTCCCACCGTGCTTCAGCAGCTGCCGCCACAAATTACGATGCGAGGGATCGATGGCATGAACGGAGACCGGCCGGGAGCTGTCGGCCTCGCACCGTCCCTCGAAACGGTCGATCTTATAGTAGGCCCCGGCCCCCATCCAGCGCAGCAGGGGGCTCCAGCGCACCAAGTAGGCTTCGGCCATCCACTGGTCGCCCTCCAGGCTGAACTGGTGGTGGATCCCTTTCTCCAGGTCGTGGTAATCGATCCAGATCAGGCCGTCGGCCGCCCGGGCGGTGATGGTTCCTATCCGCTGGTCATGCAGGTAGCGGTTCAGGGTCTGGACGAACAGCGACATAAAAATCAAGGTCGCCGACAGCAGGAAGAGCACCAAGGCATTGACGGCCAGGCTCAACACCCGGCCGCCCCCCGCCCTTTTTTTGGCCAGCAGATAGATCAGCCAGCCCAAGACTGCCAGGGCCGACAACCCAATACCCAGTCCTGCCAAACCGGTGGAAACCGCAAACTTGTCCATATTCATCTCCTAGAATTGAGGTAAAAAACCAGTCCGGCGGCCAGGGCCAGGCTGGCGGCCAGCACCCCCAAGGCCAGATATTCCTTGGTTGGGAAAACATCGAAGTCCCCGGCTGGCAGTTTCTCTCCTGGGGGCGAACAGGAAGCCGATTGGTCTCCAGATTTAGCTGCCGAATAAGACTTCACCTCCGGAGTGGAGCGGATACCGATGAGCAGATTATCGTAATATCCGGGACTGCGGCCGGAAAGCTCGAAGCAGGCCCGATCTTGACCGATTCGAATGAAATGGTCGGGATAGAGCCCGAAGATATCGGACAAGCCCATTCCGTCATTCAGCCGGAGGACCACCAGCAGGCTGTCCAAAGGTCCTCCCCAACCCCGGGGCTGTTCCAGCAGAGCTGCCACAAAAAAACCCTGCCGGATGTTTATGCCCCTGGCAAGCGTGGCCGGCCCGGTCTGTACCTCATATGATATCTGCATAAGGAGCTCGGACCATGCCGGACACTCCGACCGCCAAAGATACCAGGACCATACCGAATCGCGGTATGATTCCGGGATGGCCAGCCTAATTCCGGAGGCAGAAAAAGTATCCGGTCACTGGAAG
>CALGNM010000400.1 GCA_937958665.1 uncultured bacterium
GCCAGGCCAGGTCTATTTCCTCCATGTGCATGAAGAAATCCTCGTCCAACAGCCCCGCCTGGTCCAGTGCCCGGCGGCGATAGATGGAGGCCGAGCCCGAGGCCCAGAAGATGTCCCGGTGAAACCCGTCATACTGTCCGGTGTCACTCTCCTGGTGGTCGAACAGCCGTCCCAGGCAGAATGGGTAGCCGAAGATGTCCATCATCCCCCCGGCTCCCCCCGAATAATCAAAACGGGTCCGGTCCTTAAGCCACAGGATCTTGGGCTGGGCTGCGGCAATGGCTGGGGCGCCTTCGATGGCCTCGACCAGTTTACCTAGCCAGTCCGGCTCCACCTCGGTATCGTTGTTCAGCAGCACCACCAGCTCCTCGGCGGTTGACCTGATGCCCAGGTTGCACCCCCCGGCATAGCCCAGGTTGGTTTCCGAACGGATTACCGTCAGCCGGGGATAGCTTTGTCGGGCCCACCCCGGGCTGTCGTCGGTGGAGGCATTGTCCACCAGGTACACCCGAAAATCCGGATAGTCCGTCCGGAACAGCGAGGCCAGGCAATTGCCCAGCAGTTCCCGGCCATTGCAGTGGGGTATGATTATGGCAACCTTGGTGGGCATGGCATCAGAGCTATCGAAAAGATTGTTGATGGCCCGTCAGATCTTCATACCGGTTGTTTCTTTCACAGGCCGGACGCCAGCCGCTCGGCCAGGCGGCCCGGCAGACCGGCTTTGATTATCCTTTGCTGGGCGGTTTTGACATCGTACTCCACCCGGCGGATGGATACCTCCATCCTCTCCCGGTCGCAGATGGCATAGGCCGCCCGGGGATCCCCGTCCCTGGGCTGGCCAACGCTCCCCACGTTGACGATATAGCGGCGGCCGGCCTCCAGATGGACATACTCCCTGCCGGCAATACTGCATTTCCCGCGGGAATCGCATTCCCAGAAGGCCGGCTGGTGGGAGTGGCCCACGAAACACAGGGGCTCGCTGAATTGCTCAAACTGGTATTCAGCCTCGTCCAGGGACAGAATATAATGCCAGTCCTCAGGGCGGTGAGGGGTGGAATGGACGGCCAGAAATTCGCCGGTTCCCGATAGTCCCCTCATCACCAACGGCAGCCCTTTGAGGATCTTCCTATCCTCCGGGGTCAGGGCCTGGGCGGTCCACTCCGCCGCCTTCCTGGCATTGGTGTTGAAGAACGAAAGGTCGGTAAGCCCCACCACCCCATGGTCATGGTTGCCGACCACAATCTGGTCGGTGTTTTCCAAGATTTCCTTGAGGCACTGCGAAGGATCGGCCCCATATCCCACTATGTCGCCCAAGCAGTAGATCTCGGATATGCCCCGCCGGCCGATGTCGTCCAATACCGCCCGCAACGCCTGATAGTTCCCATGAACATCTGAGATCAGGGCGCATCTCATATCACTTCTCCTCCGGCGGAAGGCTCTTGTAGATGCTGTCCAGCACCCCATTGACGAAGCGGCCCGACTCCTGGTCCCCATACCGCTTGGCCAGCTCGATGGACTCGTCTATGGCCACTTTGGGCGGCACCTGGTCCCGCAGATACAGAAGTTGAGCGGCTCCCAGCCTGATCAGGTTTCGGTCAACCACTGCCATCCGGTCCAGCCGCCAATTCTGGGCCGCCTGGCCGGCCAGCCGGTCTATCTCCTGGCGATGTTCGGCCACCGCCCTAATCAGGCGGGCCGAGAACTCGGCCGCCTCCTCATCCCCAGGACACCTCTGCCGGAGGTCGTAAATCGCCTCTTCCGCCCGGTCCCCCGCCAGCTCCATCTGGTACAGGGCCTGCAGGGCCAGCTCCCGTGACTTTCGGCGGGAGCTCATCTATATCTTGGCGTAGAGGTCGGTCAGCTCGATGGCCGCCAGGGCCGCCTGCCAGCCCTTGTTGCCTGACTTGCTGCCGGCCCTGTCCAGGGCCTGGTCCAGATTGTCGGCGGTGATCAGCCCGAAGACGGTGGGGATGCCGCTGGTCAGGGAGACCTGGGCCACCCCCTTGGCTGCCTCGGATGCCACGTATTCAAAATGCGGGGTAGCCCCCCGGATCACCGCCCCCAGGCAGATTACCGCCTGGTATTTCTTGGAGGAGGCCGCCCGGGCCGCCACCGCCGGGATCTCGAACGAACCCGGCACCCAGACCACCTCCACCTCTCCATCGCTTCCGCCGTGCCGGACGATGCAATCCAGAGCCCCGTCCACCAGCCGCTGGCTGATCAGGTCGTTGAAACGTGAAACCACCAGGCAGAATCTCTTTCCGGCGGCATTGAGGTTTCCTTCGATCTTCCTGGGCATATCTTCTCTCCTTTTTGGATTACCCTGGTTTATTGGATGGTAATAGGCATTCAATTTAGGCAGAAGTCCCTGTCCAGCAGATGGCCCATCTTGTCCCGCTTGGTCCTCAGGTATCGGGCATTGGCCGGATTGCAGGGCACCTGGATGGAGACCCGTTCGGCTATCTTCAGCCCATAGCCCTCCAGCCCGGCAATCTTGGCGGGGTTGTTGGTAATCAATCGGATGCTGGACAGCCAGATCGGAAGAGCGTCGTGTAGGGAAAGAGGGTAGATCTCGGTGGACGCCGGAT
>CALGNM010000401.1 GCA_937958665.1 uncultured bacterium
GAATCCCAGCACCTTGGTATACAGCAGAAACAGGAGAGACAAGCCGGCCAAGCCCAGGCCGACCACCGACATGCCCATCACCGTACCTCCCGAGAAGGCCACTTTCAATGCTTTGGGCAATCCGGTCTTGGCTCCCTGGGTGGTCCGGACATTGGCCTTGGTGGCCACCTTCATCCCGAAGTAGCCGGCCAAGCCGCTGCAGAAAGCACCCACTATGAATGATAAGGCAACCAGGGAACTGGAGCCTTCCTGTTTCATGTTTATCAGCCCCAAAATAATGGCCACCGCCACCACGAATACCGACAATACCCGGTACTCCCGGTTTAAAAAAGCCATGGCCCCCTTCCGGATATGGCCGGCGATGGTCTGCATTCTTTGGTCCCCCGAATCCTGCCGGTTTACCCAGCTGGCCTTGAAGAAGGCGAAGACCAGTGCCGCCAGGCCTCCGGCCAGGGAAATGATCAGCATTTTTTCCATACCACCCCCTGTTTACTTTTTTTAGGATTATCTTATGTTGAACGACTTCTGCGCTTGGAATATTCTACCAAAGTTCCGGTAATATTTTCAATGGATTTGTACGGCTTTGGCCGTCACCCCGTCCCTCAATCGAACAGCCTCCCGTTGACCACCGTCATCAGCGGCTTGCCCTTCAGGGCCCAGCCCCGGAACGGGGTGTTGCGGCTTTTGGACTTGAAACGGGCTGGTTCCACCGTCCACTCCGCCGCGGGGTCGAACACCGTCAGATTGGCGGGGGAGCCGACCTCGATGGCACAGGGGATCTTCAGGATGCGGGCCGGGTTGACTGACATCTTCTCCACCAGCTGCAGGGAGGTAAGCACTTCCTTCTCCACCAGCTGGGTCCAGCACAGCCCCAGCGAGGTCTCCAGCCCCAGCATCCCGCAGGGGGCCTGGTCGAACTCCACCTCCTTTTCCTCAGAGGAATGGGGGGCATGATCGGTGGCGATGCAGTCGATGGTGCCGTCCCTCAGGGCATCTATGATGGTCATCACGTCGGCCTTGCTGCGCAGGGGCGGATTGACCCGCATCATGGAGTCGTAGCCGATCACCGCCTCCTCGTTCAGGGTGAAATACTGGGGGCAGGTCTCGGCGGTCACCCTGATGCCGGCCCGCTTGGCCCGGCGGATTATGTCCACCGTCTCGGCACAGGAAACATGGGCCAGATGGACCCGGCCCCCGGTCAGGTCGGCCAGCATCACGTCCCGGGCGGCCATGGCAGCCTCGGCGGCGTTGGGGATCCCCCGAAGGCCGAGTTTGGTGGCCAGAGCCCCCTCGTTCATGGCCCCGTCAGCCGACAGATATTTATCCTCGCAGTGGGAGATGACCGGTATGTCATACATCCGGCAGTAGTCCAGGGCCCGCCGCATCAGATTGGAATTGGTCACCGGTTTGCCGTCGTCGGAAACGGCCACCGCACCTGCTCCGAACATGTCACCGATCTCGGCCAGTTCCTCGCCTTGCAGGCCCTTGGTCACCGCTCCCACCGGATACACCCGGCACTCCGGAATCTGGCGGGACCGGAGGAACTCCACCAACCCCTGGTTGTCAATGACCGGCTGGGTGTTGGGCATGCAGGCGATGGCGGTGAACCCTCCGGCGGCGGCCCGGGATCCGGAGGCCACCGTCTCCTCGTCCTCCCGGCCCGGCTCCCGGAGGTGGACATGCATGTCCACCAACCCCGGGAATACGTACTTTCCCCGCAGGTCAATGACCTCGGCCTTGGCGGCCTCGGCCCTGGCATCCATCCGGGTTATCCGCCCCTCCTGGACCAGGATATCCAGTTCCTGGTCCCGCCGCCCCTGCGGGTCAAACACCCTTGCCCCCTTTAGGACAAAATTGGTCCGGGCATTTTTATCATTCATCTGGCTCATCTATCACGCCTCCTTCTTTATGGCTTCGGCCAGGGGGGCGTCGCCCCCCGACAACAGATACAGCACCGCCATCCGCACCGCCACCCCGTTGGTCACCTGATCCAAGATCACCGACCGCTCTCCGTCGGCCACCTCGGGGTCTATCTCCACCCCCCGGTTCATCGGCCCGGGATGCATGATGGTCACGTCCGGCTTGGCCCGGGATAGCCGGGTCTTGTCCAGGCAGAAATGAAGCGAGTATTCCCGAAGCGAAGGCAACAGCCCCTTCTTCTGCCTTTCCAGCTGCAGCCGGAGGACGTTGATTACGTCGGCCTGGGAAATGGCCTCCTCCAGGTTGTAGTACACTTTTACCCCCAGCTGTTCGATGCCAACCGGCACCAGGGTTGAGGGGCCGCACACCGACACCTTGGCCCCCATCTTGACCAGTCCGTTGATGTTGGAACGGGCCACCCGGGAGTGGGTGATGTCGCCCACGATCAACACGTTGAGCCCCTCAAAGCCGCCCCTTTTCTCTTTGATGGTGAACATGTCCAGCAGGCCCTGGGTGGGATGGGCGTGCTGGCCGTCACCGGCGTTGACCACCCCGGCCCTGATCCGGCTGGCCAGAAAATGCGGGGCCCCCGAGGAGGAGTGCCGCATCACCACCAGGTCGATCTTCATGGCCTCCAGATTACGGGCAGTGTCCAGCAACGTCTCCCCCTTCTGGACCGCCGAAGTCTTGGGCGAAATATTGACGGTATCGGCCATCAGCCGCTTGGCCGCCATATCAAAGGAGGCCGAGGTCCTGGTGGACGGCTCGAAGAACATGTTGACGATGGTTTTACCCCTCAGGATGGGCACCTTTTTGATCGGCCGGTTGAGCACCTCCCGAAAGCTGCGGGCGGTATCCAGGATCATGTTCATCTCCTCGGCCGACAGGGACTCCAGGTCCAGCAGGTCCTTTCTATTCCACTTTGTCATCGCTCAGCTCCTTGATTATCACTTTCTCCTCCCCGTCCTCCTCCATGGTGCGGACCGCGATGATCTCCCGGTGGGAGGTGGGAACGTTTTTGCCCACGTAATTGGCCTTGATGGGCAGTTCCCGGTGCCCCCGATCGATCAGCACCGCCAGCTCGATGCTCTTGGGCCGCCCGAAGTCCAGCAGTTCGTCGATGGCCGCCCGCACCGTCCGCCCGGTGTAGAGCACGTCGTCCACCAGGATCACCTTCTTGCCGGTGACGTCCAGATTCAGGTCGGTCTGATTGACCACCGGCTGGTGGGCGATGGTCTGCAGGTCGTCGCGGTAGAAGGTGATATCGATGGCCCCATAAGCGATATCGGTCTTCTCAATGCCGGATATCAGTTTGGCAATCCTCCGGCCCAGGGTGTCGCCCCTCCGTTTGATCCCTATTATCAGCAGGTCGCTGGTGCCCATGTTTTGTTCCACAATTTCGTGGGCTATCCTAGTCAAAGCCCTATCCACCTGCTGTCCGTCCATAATCACCGCTTTCTGTTTGGTCATACCACCTCCACCCTATATGTTCTTGGTTTGGTTTGGACAAAAAAAACCTCCACCCCTGGTGACCAGGGCTGGAGGTTGAAAAATCCGGCGGCGATTTTCATATAGTTCCTTTCTGACCTCTCGGGATCAGTTTAAAGGGTAAACCTAATCTACAGTATAATGATACATGATTTCAGGGTAAAAGTCAAGGGGTAAAAAAGATACGACGCGTGTAAAAAGAAGGCCGGAGGGTGTAAAATGTTTTGTGTAAATGGCCATATGGTATAATATGAAAAAAGGG
>CALGNM010000402.1 GCA_937958665.1 uncultured bacterium
GATCGTATTCGGTGACTGGAGTTCAGACGTGTGCTCTTCCGATCTACCAGCCTGAAGGTGGGGGCGGGATATCCCCTGCCCGGACTGGTTGAGCATTGCCGAAGTTTGGGCTGGAGCGGCCTGGAGTGGGCGGTCGGCATCCCAGGATCGGTGGGCGGAGCCCTGGTGATGAACGCCGGCGCCTATGGCGGTCAGATGTCCGACCTGGACATCAGGGTTTGGGGCTACCTGCCCTCGGGGGACCGCCTGACGATTCCTGCCCGGCGGATACGCTTCGGGTACCGACAGGCCCAATACCCCAAGGGTTTCGTGATTGCCGGGGCCGAGCTGGAGCTGAAGCCCGGCAGTGCCAAGAAGATCAGGGCCGAGATGGACAAATGGATGGGAAAGCGCCGGAGGAACCAGCCTCTGAGCCTGCCCTCGGCCGGCTGCATATTCAAAAACCCGGCCGGGGACTCGGCCCGCCGCCTGATCGGGGTGGCCGGGCTGAAGGGCAGAACCCTGGGCCGGGCCAGGGTCTCGTCCAAGCACGCCAACTTTATAGTCAACCTGGGAGGGGCCCGGGCCAGCGATGTCCTGCGGCTGGCCGAACTGGTCAGGAGCCGCACTCGGAAGGAACTGGGCGTAGATCTGGTTCCGGAGATTAAAACAGTGGGCGAGCCGTGAGGTACTTTGATCGCAAGAGCGCCGGAAGGCTGCGCCGCCAGCGGGGCAGGTCAGCCCGACTCAAGGCGGTCCTAGGGGCGGTCCTGATTGCGGGGGCAATGGCCGGGGGAGCCTGGGGATTCCGCAGCCTGGAGGCCAAGGGGTGCTTCAACGTACGAACGGTGGTGATCAGTGGCCAGCGGATGGTTGATGAGGCCGGAATAACGGAGCAGGCAAATCAGCTGGTGGGGAAGCCCCTCTGGAAGGCGGGCTATTCCCGGGTGGCCAGCCAGCTGGTCCGCCGCCATCCGGCCATCCGGCAGACCAGCTTCCGGGCCTGGCCCTGGGGGAGGGTGGAACTTAGCATCAGGGAAAGGAAGCCGGTGGCCATAATCCACCAGGGAAATGGCTCCTTGATCGACGGCGAGGGGGTGGTTTTCAAGCCAGATAGCACCAGGGCATGGGAGGGCTGGGAGAAAACCCCCCAACTGATAATCACGGGCTGCAGCCAGGCCGGCATCTGGCGGGCTCTGCGGCTGATAGAGTCGGCTCCCTGGGTGGAGCCCGACTGGCTGTTCGATCCATCCCATGAGAATGACATCCGGCTCTGGCTGCCGGGTGGGGTGGGGGTTCATTTCGGGAACGGCGATTTCGCCAGGCAATGGCAGAAACTGGGGGAGGTGCTGGCGAGTCTGGAGGGTGAAGGCCAACCGGTATGCCAGATCGACCTCCGCCCCAGAGGCCAGGCGGTGGTCAGAGGCCTTCCCGGCTCCAAACAGGCAGGCCAATAGATTCAGGAAAATCAGGCATAAAAACAAGCGCATTGTAGAAGGAGGCCGGATATGGCAAACACCATAGTAGGGTTGGATCTGGGGACCACCAAGATTGCCTGCATCATAGCCGAGGTGGAGCGGGATCAGATAAAGATAATGGGGGTGGGTACCTGCCCCTCCGAGGAGGGACTGCGGAGGGGAGTGGTGGTCAACCTGGAGAAGACGGCCCGGGCCATCCAGAAGGCGGTGGCCGAGGCCGAGCTGATGGCCGGGGTCAAGATCAACTCGGTCTATGCCGGCATTGCCGGCGACCATATCCGCTCCCTGAACTCCCAGGGGGTGATCGCCGTCTCCCGGGGCGGCAACGAGATCTCCCAGTCCGACGTCGATCGGGTGATAGACGCCGCCCAGGCGGTGGCCATACCCATGGACCGGGAGATACTGCATGTCATCCCTCAGGGATTCATCGTCGACGACCAGAAGGGGATCAAGGACCCCATCGGGATGGCCGGAGTGCGGCTGGAGGTCAAGGTCCACATCGTGACCGGGGCGGTGGCCTCGGCCGAGAACATCTACAAGAGCATCAAGCGGGCCGGGCTGAAGGTCGATTCGCTGGTGCTCCAGCCGCTGGCCTCCAGCCACGCGGTGCTGACCCCGGACGAGAAGGCATTGGGTGTGGCCCTGCTGGACATCGGGGGCGGCACCACCGACATCGCCATGTTTTTCGAGGACTCCATCCGCCATACCGCGGTGATCGGACTGGGGGGCAACAACCTGACCAGCGACATCGCCATCGGCCTGAGGACCCCCACCGACCAGGCCGAGGAGATCAAGAAGAAGCACGGCTGCGCCTCGCTGGCCCAGGTTAAGGACGACGAGATGATCGGGGTATTCGGGGTGGCCGGACGGGAGGAGCGCGAGGTGTCCCGCCAGGTCCTGGCCCAGATCATCGAACCCCGGATGGAGGAGATTTTCAGTCTGGCCAACCGCGAGATCAAGCGTTCGGATTACGGTGAGATGTTGGGGGCCGGGGTGGTGCTGACCGGCGGGGCGGCCCGGCTGCCGGGAGCGGCGGTCCTGGCCGAGCAGGTCTTCAACCAGCCGGTCAGGGTGGGAGAGCCCCGGGGGGTCGGCGGGGTAGTGGACCTGATCAAGGACCCCAAGTTCGCCACCGGAGTGGGATTGGTGCTCTACGGCTACGACCGGAGATTCCGGAACGAGTCAATCGATGACGGCAACCCCTTTGAATCGATCCTAGCCAGGATGAAGGGCTGGATTGGCGACATCTTCAGCAACTGATTAGCCATCTTTAACCAGTAAACGATAAATCAGGAGGCCCTACCATGGCTGAACCGGTGAAAATGCTGGAACAGCAAGATCGGAAGAGCACACGTCTGAACTCCAGTCACCGAATACGATC
>CALGNM010000403.1 GCA_937958665.1 uncultured bacterium
CCACCGAGATCTACACTCTTTCCCTACACGACGCTCTTCCGATCTCCGGTTTCAAGGACGGATCGGTCCGGGTGCTGGTGGCCTCGGATATCGTCTCCCGGGGGATTGACATCGAGGACATCTCCCACGTGGTCAACTTCGACGTGCCCCAGCAGGCCGACTCCTATGTCCACCGCATCGGCCGTACCGGCCGGGCCGGGGCGGTGGGCTCGGCCATCACCTTCTGCGACGCCGAGGAGCGCCAGGACGTCCGGGAAATCGAGAAACTGCTGGGCCGGCCCATCCCGGTGGTGGAGGGCCACCCCTTCCATTCCCGGATGCCGGCCCATCTGGCGGTCAGTGAGCACCGCCGCCGCACCGGCCGGGGCCCGCAAAGGGGCTCGCAATCCGGGCAAAAGCCAAAGCCCCCCAGCCACGCCGCCCCCAAGCCCGCCCACACCAGCCCCAAGTCAGGAGGCGTCCGCCGGGGACGAAGGGGATAGCGACACTTTGTCATTACCGCGCAAGCGGGAATCCAGAAAAGAATAACGCTAAAGCCCCGCCATTAGGCGGGGCTTTACTCTTGGTTTGGCTGTTAAATCGCGCGATCTGCCTCTCAGGGGGCAAAATCCGACAGGATGGTATCCGAAACCAGCAACCCGTCCAGGTTGAGCCGGATCCTTCCCCCTCCCTTCTCCAGGTAATAATTTTCCTCCAGCTTGCGCCAGATTTTAGGCATATATTTGACCGGCTCCATCCCCCACTTTTTTTGGAATTCTCCAACATCTATCCCCTCGGTCATCCGTAGGCCCAGAAATATGGCTTCGAAGATCCGCTGCTCGGGGGTAAGATTTTCCTCCATTTCAACCGGGCTCTCTCCCTTTGTCAAAGCGGCGACGTATTCATCGGGCTCCTTGAAATTGGACCAGCGTTTGCCGTCCAGATGGGAATGGGCTCCGGCCCCTAGGCCCAGGTAATCCCCGCCCATCCAGTAATTGAGGTTGTGCCGCGACCGGAAGCCATTTCTGGCGAAGTTGGATACCTCGTAATGCTGGTAACCGGCGGAGCCCATGGCCTCGATGGCCGTCAGGTACATCTCCTCCTCCAGATCCTCGCCGGCCGGGACGATCAGACCCTGTGATTTTTGGGCCGAGAACTCGGTGCCCGGCTCGTAGGTCAGCGAATACAGGGAGATGTGCTCCGGCTCCAGGTCCATCGCCTGGTCCAGGTCATCCCTCCATCCGGAAACGGTCTGGCCCGGCAGGGCGAAAATCAGGTCCAGGCTGATATTGTCGAAGCCGGCCTGCCGGGCGTCCCGGAAGGCATCCAGAGCCTGTTGCGCCGCATGCCGGCGGCCCATCAGATTAAGCAGGCCGGGATCGAAGGACTGGACCCCCAGGCTTAGGCGGTTGAACCCGGCCTCCCGCAGGTCCGACAGCTTGTAGATATCCACTGTGCCGGGGTTGGCCTCGATGGTTGTCTCGCAGCAGTTGCCGGCCGTCCCGTATCGGCCGATCACCCTGGCCAGGATATCACCCAGCTGCCTGGCCGAAAGTAGGCTGGGGGTGCCTCCGCCAAAATAAACCGTTCCCAGCCGGGCGGCCCCCTTCCCGCTGTTTTCTATCTCCCTGAGCAGAGCCCCGACATAGCGCTCCGCCTCGGCAGGATCGGCCAGGGGCCGGGAGTTGAACCCGCAGTACCGGCACTTCGCCCGGCAGAAGGGAATATGGATGTAAATGTTTTTCATTCGGTAGAATAGTAGCACAGCTGATGGGCAAAGGCAACCCTGATTTGGGGCAAAGTCCCGGGCGGCAAATACCGATTGACAAACCATGGTTCTTTTGTTATTCTTAACCGGATAAGCGCCGGCGTGGTGAAACTGGTAGACGCAGTGGACTCAAAATCCACCGGTAGCAATACCATGGGGGTTCGATTCCCTCCGCCGGCACCATCGCGAACCGAGGCCAATCCCCACACCGCTTTGGAATAAGTCATTTTATGGAAGCACCCAATTCACAGCTGCCCCAGATGGAACAACTCCTGGAGGAGTTGGTGCTGCGCGAGGCCTCCGACCTGCACATCCGGGTCGGGGAGTCCCCTATCTACCGGATTGGCGGACGCCTGGTGCGCAGCGAGTTTCCGGTGCTGGGGGAGAATGACACCCGGGCCCTGCTGTTCAGCATCATGAACAATGAGCAGCAGAGGCGCTTTGACCAGGAGCTGGAGCTCGATTTCGCCTTCGGTCTGCCGGGGGTGGCCCGTTTCCGGGTAAATTCATTCCGGCAGAGGGGTTTCGCCGGGGCGGTAATGCGGGTGATCCCCCTCAAGATCAAGACCATCGAGGAATGGGGGCTGCCCCCCATCATGAAGGACCTGGCCCTGCTGCCCCGCGGCCTGGTGCTGGTCACCGGGCCCACCGGCTCGGGCAAATCCACCTCCCTGGCGGCCATGGTGGAGCACATCAACCAGAAGCGCAAGGCCCATATCATCACCCTGGAGGACCCCATTGAGTTCCTGTACAAGGACAACCAGGCGGTGATCGAGCAGCGGGAGGTGGGCTCCGACACCGGCAGCTTCGCCTCGGGCCTGAGCCACGTGATGCGCCAGAACCCCGACGTGATCCTGGTGGGGGAGATGCGCAACTACGAGACCATGTCGCTGTCCATCGCCGCGGCCGAGACCGGCCACCTGGTGCTGGCCACCCTCCACACCACCGACGCCGCCCAGACGGTGGACCGCATCATCAACACCTACCCCCCCGAGGCCCAGGCCCAGGCCCGGGTCCAGCTGGCCACCGTGCTCCAGGCGGTGATCTCCCAGGCCCTGCTCCCGGCGGTGGGCAAGAACAAGTTGGCCGGGGCCTTCGAGATCATGCTGTGCACCCCGGCGGTCCGCAGCGTGATCCGGGATGGCAAGACCCCCCAGATCTACTCCCTGATCCAGACCGGCTCCAAGTTCGGCATGCAGAGCCTGGACCAGTCGCTCAAGGAGCTGGTGCGCAACGGCACCGTCACCCTGGACGATGCCCTGGCCAAGTCATCCAATCCCCAGGAACTGGAACAATCCATCGGAAAGTGATATGCAGCTCCCCGAACTACTGTATCTGATGTACCAGAAGGGCGCCTCCGACCTGATCCTGAAGGTGGGCAGCCGACCCCTGCTGCGCCTGCAGGGATCCCTGTCCCCCCTGGACCTTCCGGTGCTCAACCCCGAGGACACCAAGCGCTTTGCGGTGGAGATAATGACCAAGGAGCAGCTGGAGCGCTTCCGCCGGGACAAGGAGCTGGACATCTCCTGTTCCATCGCCAGCCTGTGCCGCTTCCGGGCCTCGGCTTTCGTCCAGCGGGGCGAGTTCGGGCTGGTGTTCCGGATGATCCCCAACAAGATCCCCACCATGGATGAGCTGGGCCTGCCGGTGGTCAGCAAAAATTTGGCCATGCGTCCCCGGGGACTGGTGCTGATCACCGGGCCGGCCGGCTGCGGCAAGTCCACCACCATCGCCTCGATGATCAACACCCGCAACGGGAACCAGGAGTGCCATATCATCACCATCGAGGATCCCATCGAGTTCGTCTACCAGGACCTCAAGGCCGAGATCAACCAGCGGGAGGTGGGAAAGGACACCCTGTCCTTCGCCAACGCCCTAAAAAGCGTGCTGCGCCAGGACCCCGACGTGATAGTGGTGGGCGAGATGCGCGACCTGGAGACCATCTCCCTGGCCATCACCGCGGCCGAGACCGGCCACCTGGTGCTGTCCACCCTTCACACCACCGATGCCATGCAGACCATCGACCGGATCGTGGACGTCTTCCCCCCCCATCAGCAGACTCAGGTCCGGATGCAGCTGTCGGGCAACCTGCTGGGGGTCATCTCCCAGGTCCTGCTGAGGCGGGCCGACGGCGGCGGCCGGGTGATGGCCTACGAGATCATGCTGGTCAACAGCGCCATCCGCAATCTGATCCGGGAGGCCAAGACCTCCCAGATACCCTCGGCCATCCAGATGGGAATGAAGCAGGGCATGACCACCCTCAACCACTCATTGGCCGACCTGGTGCGGCGCAAGGTGGTGACCGCCGAGGAGGCCCTCAGCCATACCGACAACCCCGACGACCTCAAGTCCATCCTGGCCCGCCCGGCCCAGCCGGCCGCCCCGGGTCCGGCCAGATGATGGTTGCTTCAGCCCCGGGCAGCAGGCCGGTGATCACATCGGCCTTTTGTATTAGTGCCGAAGGACAACTATGAAACCCTCCCGCTACAATCACCTGGTCCGTCGCCACAATCAGCCCCAAGTGTTATACAACTCTTGGCATCACCGCTCTGTGGAGTTGGACGGCTCCCAGGCGGCGATCTATGGGGGCCTGTCCCTGCCTATCACCTATAACCTGATCAACCAAAAAGACCCTTCGGTGGCCGAATTGATAGCCCGGCTGTACGCCCAAGACTTCATGATCGATGACCACCGGGACGAGCTCCGGCAGATCATGGTGCTCAGCCATATCTATCGTTTCGACCGGCGCCGGCTGGAGTTGTGGATAGCCCCCACCACCCGATGCGGCCAGGCCTGCCAGGGATGTCCCCACTCCGCCAACCAACGAGACCTGTCTCCGGAGGGCTGGGATTCAGCCCGACAGCTGGTGGCCGAAAGAGCTCCGGGGCTTAAGCGCCTGGCCGTTACCTGGTGGGGCGGAGAGCCAGCACTGGCCTGGCCAGCCATCGCTGATTTTGATGAACATTTGGTGAAATTGTCAGCCAAGCATGGATTCGATTACCACCACCGGGTCATCAGCAACGGCGGCGAGGCCCTAGTTGGGGCAACCCGTCGGCTGTCGCGCCCCCCCCAACTGTACCTGAACATAGACTCGTGCCACGACAAGCTTTTTGCCGAGCCGGAGGCTACCTTCTTGGGAACCCTGTCGCAGATAGCTGACCATCGCGGTAATCTACCCCCGAAGTCTCGGGTCCGGACAATCAGGAACATTCCTGGGGATAAACTGTGCCGCAACATCAACCAGCTGTGCCGGAACGCCCCCGACCTGGAGGACAGCGAGGTGGAAACCCTGGACTCCCTGCTGGCCGATGGATTCCGGCTGGAGAACCTGCCCCGCCCCAAGCTGGCCGCCTGCCAGGCGGTTGACCCCCAGAGCCTGATCATCGATGCGGAGGGGCGCGTCTACCGATGCTGGGCAGAGGTGGGCAACCCCGAGAAGAGTCCCTCGGGGGGTATCGATGACCCGCTGGATCCCGGCAATTTCCGATGGCTGGACTGGGAACCTTTTAAGGAGGCCCACTGCCGGGTGTGCAACATCCTGCCCTGGTGCATGGGAGGCTGCCGGGCCCGGCCGCCCGACGAGGACTGCAGCCTGTGGCATTATGCCATCAGGGAGATGCTGGAGCTGACTACAAGACAGCCATAGAAAACGGGGCCTGATTTATCAGGCCCCGTTATTATATCAGACATACCTGTTCAGTCCTCAATCATCTATTCCCTTTGGCTGGTTTATCGTCCAACTCGGGATGGGTTTTTTCCTCCCGATCCATCAGGGCCAGATAGGTCTTCACCCTGATGTTGTTGGGATCAATTTGCAGACAGCGGGTCCACTCCCGGCGGGCCGCCTCCTTCTGTCCCTCCTTGAGGTAGGCCACCCCCAGCAGAATGACGGCCTCCAGATAATTGGGGTTGGAGGATAAAATGGTCTCTATCTCCTCGATGGCCTTGGAATAGTTGTTCAGGCTTAAATAGCTCTTGGCCAGACGGAGGCGGATGTCGGGGTAATGGGGGTTGATGCCCAGGGCCTTGCTGAATTCCTCCACCGCTTCATAGTGGTAGCCGATCTCGCTGTAGGTAATACCCAGCTTGGTGTGGGTTTCGGCCAACCGGTTGCGGATGCTGAGGGTCAGCCCATCCTTGATGTCCTCGGCTTCGGAGGCCTTGTTGAAATATTTAACCGCCTCCTCGTATCGGCCCAGCTCGTTGAGGCTGATGGCCAGATTAAGGTAGGCCTCCACATAGCGCGGGTTTAGGCTGATGGCGGAGTGAAAGGCCTTGATGGCCTCCTCAAACTGGCCGTTGAAGTGATAGGCCATCCCCAGCTGGTTGTGCAGATCGGGAAATTTGGGCGACAGATTGACCGCCCTTTTAAGCTCCTGAACCGCCTCGCCGTACCGGCCCTTGGAGAAAAGCTCCGAGCCCGCCTTGTAGTGCTGTTCGGTTTCAAATTCCATTGTCACCTCGCGGACAAAATTGCACCCGGTATACCCGAGCCTAGTAAATGTAACCCAAAACGGCCAAATTATCAAGCGGAATTTTCATTCCGGCTAATTTACCTGGTGCAATTGCCTCCCAAATGGGATATAATTGCCGATGATATGTAAAGGAAATCAGCAATGAGGTCATACCGGAAGGAACTTTGGTTCAGCCTCCCCTCCCGCCGGGGTTTCATCAACATCACCGGACAAGTGGATGAATGCCTGAAAGAAAGCGGGATCAAAGAAGGCTTATGCCTGGTCAACGCCATGCATATCACCGCCAGCGTTTTTATCAACGATGACGAGGGCGGTCTCCACCAGGACTATGAAAGATGGCTGGAGGCTTTGGCCCCCCATGAGCCTACCTCGCAGTATCTGCATAACCGTACCGGGGAGGATAACGGCGATGCCCACCTCAAGAGGCAGATCATGGGCCGGGAGGTGGTGGTGGCCGTCACCAAGGGTCAGCTGGACTTCGGGCCCTGGGAGCAGATATTCTATGGCGAGTTCGACGGACTAAGACGGAAACGGGTGCTGGTGAAGATATTAGGGGAATAACCTTAACAAAGGAACCAAAGATGAGCTCTGGCCTGATCTCCCTTGTCTGCCTCCTGATAACGATTTCGCCCCCCCAACAACCCCAGAATGAGGTAATGCCACCCCTGCAGACGGTACCTAAGGTGGATCTTAGCCATTACCTGGGCACCTGGTACGAGATCGCCACCATACCCCAGCGTTTCCAGAAGGGCTGCACCGCTGTTTCCGCCACCTACACCCTCCGGCCGGACGGCAAGATAACAGTGCTCAACGAATGCCGTAAGGATTCCATCAATGGAAAATACAAAGCCGCCAAGGGCAAGGCCTGGGTGGTAGATACCGTATCCAATGCCAAGCTCAAGGTCCAGTTCTTCTGGCCCTTCTCCGGAGATTACTGGATCATCGAATTGGATAGCAATTACCAGTATGCGGTGGTGGGCCACCCCAACCGGAAGTACCTATGGATATTATCCCGCAGCCGTAAAATGGAGGATCCCCTATACCACGACCTGATGGAGCGGATAAAAAGCCACCGATACGACATCTCCCTCATTGTCAGGACCCCTCAACCGCAATGAACCGCCAGGCAGGTAAAATCATCAGTTGCTTTGCCGGCAACCAAATGTTATCATAAAAACATGAAATCCCTAGACGAACCAACTTTCGAATTCCACATCTCCCGGGAATGCCGTAGCAAATACGGCTTCGAAGAGTCGATCTATTCGCTGCACGGCAATGTGATCCTGTCTGACTATCCGGCGGTCCAGCGATTGGCTGAACGGATGAACACGGTGCGCCAGGCTTCCGCCAACCCCCACCTGGCGGTCAAGGCCCCCGAGATAAACCTCATCGCCCTGATCGAGGAGATCCTCCATCTGGTGGCCGCCGAATACCGCCGCCAGAAAAACCCCCGACTGTTCGAGTCAGCCTTGGAGGAAATGGCGGACAGGGGGCTGGATGCCGAAACGGTGCTCGTTCCCTTCATAAATTCCTTCCCCCCCCTTCCGATTATGCAGCGAAAGCTGACCCCCCAGGAGT
Source organism: uncultured bacterium (assembly GCA_937958665.1). GTDB lineage: Bacteria > Edwardsbacteria > AC1 > AC1 > EtOH8 > CALGNM01. The sequence goes on from CALGNM010000403.1 coordinate 7,801, forward strand.
ACCTTTCCTCCGGCACCGAAGGCTATCCCCACCGGGCGGCAGCCCTGGAGGAGTTGCTGTTCCTGTTTCTGGCCAACGACAACCCCGCCTACAGCCATTATTCCGAGTTGTTCGACGACGCCCGACTGCGCCGGGACACCGGCTACCTGCCGGCCGTCTCCGCCCTGAAGGACTATCTCCTGGCCCAGCCCAAGTTTGGGCCGCTCCAGCAGGACCTGTACACCCTGCTGAAGGCACCGGCCCTGGCCAGCCCCCACTCGCTGTCCGGGCAGCTGGAGTATATCCTCCGAAACTGGATGGTGATATTGCCGGCCGGTGTTTTCTCCCGCCTCAAGCCTCTTATGCTGCGGGCCCTGGATGTCCTCAAGGAATCGGCCAAGCCCCGGGGCCTCGGCCCGGGGCGGGAGCCTGGACCCGATTACCGGACGGCTCTAGCCGCCTGGGACAAGGACCGTGAGCCGGTTAAATACTCGCCTGACCGGGATTGGATGCCCAACCTGGTGATGATGGCCAAGAACACCTACGTCTGGCTGGACCAGCTCTCCAGGAAATATCACACCGAGGTCAGACAGTTGGACCAGATTCCCGACCGGGAGCTCCAGGAGCTGGCCGAAGCCGGATTCACCGGCCTGTGGCTGATAGGGCTCTGGGAGCGCAGCCCGGCCTCCCGCAGGATCAAGCAGATCTGCGGCAATCCCGAGGCCGCCGCCTCAGCCTATTCACTATTCGAATACCGGATAGCCGACGACCTGGGAGGCGATCCGGCCTATTTCCGGCTGAAGGCCCGGGCCATGGAATATGGCCTCCGGCTGGCGGTGGACATGGTACCCAACCACACCGGCCTATATTCCCGCTGGGTGCTGGAGCACCCCGAGTGGTTCATTCAGCTGGAGGCCCCGCCCTACCCCTCCTATTCCTTCGAGGGGCCGGATCTGTCGGACGACCCGGCGGTGGGGCTGTTCCTCGAAGACGGCTACTACCGGCGGAGCGATGCCGCGGTGGTGTTCAAGCGGGTGGACCGCCGCTCCGGCCGGGCCCGCTACATCTACCACGGCAACGACGGTACCCATATGCCCTGGAACGACACCGCCCAGCT
>CALGNM010000404.1 GCA_937958665.1 uncultured bacterium
GCGACCCCCGAGATCTACACTCTTTCCCTACACGACGCTCTTCCGATCTCAATGGCAGGTATAGCCTGTGTTCCAGATAGGTCTCTCCGCTGGAAGCCGGCAGAAGAAAGGCCGCCATGAATACCAGCCCCGGCCGGTATCTGCCCGGGTCCCCCGGCCTGGCCGCCCACAGCAGAAAAGCCAGGATGGCCAGGGCCGCCAAACCCTGCAGGATATTGACATCATAGTGCGATGGGGTCAGCGACAAACCGACCGGCAGAACCGCTTTGCCCAAGTATGACAGCACGCCCGGGCCGGCAAACTTTAAGGAGTTCCCCAGCGGAAGCCCGAAGTCCAGACCGCCCCGGACCATCATCATTCGGACTGTCAGCCAGAGGGCCGTGGCCCCAAAGAACAGGGCCGCAACCTGCTTGGCCCGGCGGTTCCGAAAGCCAATCTTGCTTCCAAAGGCGGCCCAGCCGGCCAACGGGAAGGCCACGGCCGTCTCCTTGGTCAGCAGGGCCAGCAAGTAAGCAGTCACCGACAAAGCCAGCCAGCCGCAGTGACCTCCCCGAAGGGATCTGGCCGCCCCGGCCAGGGACAGGATCAAGAATACCGCCATCATCACATCGTTGCGTCCGGGGATCCAGGCCACCGCCTGGACCAAAGCCGGATGGACCCCGACCAGCAAGGCCGCCGCCAAAGCCGGGAACCCTTTCAGCCCCATGATGGTCAACAGCCATAAAAACAGGCAGCAGGCCGTTATGTGCCAGGCAAGGTTTGATAAATGGTAGAACCAGGAGTCTCCGCCTCCTAAAAACGCATCGATGAGCAGAGAGACGGTCAACAGTGGACGGTAGAAAACAACCCCCTCCCGGTCGCCGAAGACATCGTGGGAAAATATCCTGGCAAGCGATACCCCCTGCTTGAGCTCGCTTTGGCTCTTTTGGGTCAGCCGGACATCATCCAGGTCGGTATAGCCGAAGCCAACCGTTTGGACATAGGTAATGGATATGGCCAATACCAGCCAAAGGTAGGGTTTAACCTTTGCCGTCCATGGCTGGCCATCCGGCGGAGCCTGATTGGGAGATTTTATTTGTTTATTTCTCTTCACCGCCGGCTTTTATCCCCTCCACCGCCACCCACCAACCGGTCAGGAATTTCAGGGAGGTTTGGGTTCGCCCCCACCGGCGGCAGGCGCCAATCAGCCAGCCGCCAATCCTCCGGAGGAATGGATGTCGCTTCCGATATAGGATTTCTATTACCGTGGTCATCCCCACCGGCAGGTGCATCAGGGCGGCCGAGCGCCCGACCGAGAAACCCGACCGGGATAGAAGTTCCCGGGCCTGACTTGCGGTGCAGAAATAGTCGGTATGGTATTCCTTTCCCTTGAAACGTTCCGCCAGACGGATCCCGGCCCGAAACAGGGGATTGCTGGCCGAATTGAGAGCCAGGACAATCCTGCCTCCCGGCTTAAGAACGCGATGGCATTCCCGAAGGGCCGAATCGATCTGGGGAAAATGGTCAAGGGTGGACGGGGAAACGATTGCATCCAGACGATCGGCTGCCAGAGGCATTTCCCTCACATCGGCGCACAAGACCGCCAGGCGGCCCTCTTGGTCATTGGCCCTTGCCCGAACGCACATCTTCGGGGATATGTCCATTCCCAAACACCATTCACTGGAGCGCTGATAGAAGGCGGCCTGGCCATGAGCCGCCTCATACAGGTCGGTAAACAGCATCCGCCCCCCCCTGTCAATCTCCCAGTCTGCCAGCAGGCGGTTGTATTCTTCCGCCTTGAGCTCGCTCAGCGGGGGGATCAGGTAGTATTGCCCGACATCCTCGGCCACCCGGTCCCAGTAGGAGGGCCCAAATCCGTTTTCCCTGGCCTGGCTCACCTCAGCTGGCCCCATTTCTCGGTCCTGGCCAGATACCGCAGGACCGGGATCATCATGAACCCCTCGAACATTATCCTAAAGTTGAAGCTGGAGCTGCCCCGCTGGCGGTCGACGAACACAATGGGCACCTCTTTGACTGTGAAGCCCGACAACAGGCTGCTGTAAAGTATTTCCTGGACGATGGCCGGCCCCCGGGAGATCATGGTGTCGACGTCAATGGCCTCCAGCACCTCCCGGCGGAAGGCCCGGTAGCCTGAGGTGCAGTCCCTGATCCTGATCCCCAGCACCAGACGGATGTACCAGTTGGCGAACACGGTGATGGCATGGCGCAGGAAACCCCGCCCCACATCGGCTCCGCCCGGCACAAAACGGGAGCCCAGCACCACGTCGGCCTGCTCCAAACCCGATATCAGCTGCGGCAGGTACTTGGGATCGTGGGAGAAGTCGGCATCCATCTCGACGATGGCCTCGGCCCCCCAGTTCAGGGCGTAGCGCAGCCCGGCGATGCCGGCCAGCCCCCGGCCCCTCAGTTTTTTACGGTGCAGAACATGAAGCCTGGGATTCACTCCGGCCAAATGGTCGGCTATCCGGCCGGTGCCATCGGGGGAGTTGTCGTCCACCACCAGGATATCAATCTGGGGAACATAGCGGAATATCTCCCCCACCAACCGTTCGATGTTGGCGGCCTCGTTGTAGGTGGGGATCATCACCATGGTCTTCATGTCAGCCATCCCTCCCCAGCATGGCCCAAGCCTCTTGCAGGTTAATGATCAATTCGCCCGGGTAAGCAATGCCGGACAGCCTCCTGAGCAAATAACTGGGCCTTAGGTAGAACCGGCGCCTGGCCTCCGCCTGCCACTCCCTAAGCTTTTCCGGAGACAGATGGCCGGCAGTGAAATTGGCGGCCTGGGATTGGTCCCCGCCCTTGGTTGACAGCCACCCCTGGGCCTCTGCCTCCCGTCTCAATGGGGTAAGCGGCTTGGCCACCGGCAGGTTGAACGAAGCGAAATCAGGCTCCAACTCCAGGGCCAGGCCCACCGTGGCCTCGAAACTTTGCCGGGTCTCACCCGGCAGCCCGACGATGAAGGTGGCCAACGTTCGTACCCCCTTCCTCCGGCACATTTCGAAGGCCCGCCGCACCTGCTCCAGGCGCAGCCCCTTACGATGGCGATCCAGCAGTTCCTGGCTGCCGGACTCCACCCCCATCATCAATAGCTCGCAGCCGGCCGATTGAAGCGATTCCAGATACTCTTCATCCAACAGGTCTGCCCGGAAGAAACAGCCCCAAGGGAGGCCGATATGCTTCTGCCGGATGCCCTCCAACAAGGATTCGGTCCTTGGCCGGTCCGCCCCGAAGGTCTGATCGCCAAAGGAGAAGTAATTGATGCCCAGCTTCTTCAGATATTCCAGCTCCTCCAGCACCTCCGGCACCGGCCTGAGCTTGAAGGGCAGCTGCCCGATCAGGCAGAATCCGCAATTAAAGGGACAGCCGAAATCGGTGGCCACCCCGGCATAGGGAAGCCTCCGGGCGAAGGGCATTCTATATTTTTTATAAGGAAAGAGTTCCAGCCTCGGCCGCCCGATGGAATACTCTCTGGCTGGTTGGCTGGGTTGGTATTGAAAGGCACCATTATGAAGAAAGGCAATGTCCCTGGCTCCCCTCCAATCGCCATCCAGAGCTTTCAGCCAAGCCTTGGAGCTGTAATCCATCAGCACGGCATCTATAAAATCATTCTCCCGCAGCAGGCCTTCGGTGTCCCCGAACCCGGCATCGCCGCTCACCACAAGTCTGGTTTTGGGCAGTCTGCCCTTGAGCTGACGAAAAAAGAGCAGGTCGTTATCCAGCGAGGCCAGCCCGATCAGGGAGACCACGAAATCCGGAGCCAGGGCCGCCGCCACCGCCAGGGCCTGACCCGGAAGCATCCGACTGGCCATGGCGTCCAGGACGGACATCTCGTGCTTATTAGGCAGATAGCCGCTGATGGCCAGCAGGTCCATGGGAGGGGTCAGATAGGCCGCCTTGGAGGCCTTGCTGCAATAGCTGTCGCGCAGGTAGGTCCGATCGCCCGGGGGATTTAGCAATAACACCCTGGCCATCTATCCGACCCCCAGCTTGGCAAAGGCCTCCACCAGCATCTCGGGCGAAGGCGGGCAGCCCTCCACCCAGATCACGCCGGGATCATCCTTAAGATGCCTGGTGCAGTTGCCCACCGCGATCACCTTTTTCCCTTTGGGCGGAAGGACCGCTTCTTTGCCGTATACGAAATCGATCCGCCCGAAGACCATCTGCCACAGGACCGGCATCAGGCTATTCAGCCATTTGCCCGGATTTCTGGCCGAGATTACCAGCCCTTCCCGGGCCGCCCCACCGCACATGCTGCAGGCCAGAGGAGTCCGCTGATTATGGAGCCCCATCACCTTCAGCGTGTCCATCCTCGGGCGCCGGAATCTTCGCCGGCAGGCTTCCACCGGATCCCCGACCACCTCGGGATCCAATTCCCCCAGCCCCATCTGGCAGGCCAAATCAAGGTGTTCCACCTCCCGCGGCTCAATTCCCATCAGCCGGCAACCCACCGCATCCACCGCTAGCGGGTCGGTGCCCGCGGCCACCACCCCCAGCCTGACCCTGCGCCCACCAGCCAGCGGCCCATCGCCCTCAATGGCCAGCACCCCGTCCAGGATGGTAAAATCTGGCCTGACCGCCGCCAGCAGCTCCGCCACCGGGCGGTGTAGCCCCTGCTGATGGAAGCGCTTCTTGTCTTGGTATGACAGCAAACCCTTCTGGTTCTTCAGTCCCAGGGTGACCAGGGTGTTGATATGGGTCTTTATCTTGGGAAGGTTGATGTAATAGGCCTCCCGTAATATTTCCGGGAGCATCAGTTCCCCGTTGGCCCAAGATACGGGACGACGCTGGGCTTGGTTTAGGTCAACCAGGGGGACTCCTGTCTCCCGCGATAGCTCTGCGAACCCGCTTTTCTCGAAGGCTCGCCCCGCCTCCACCCCCAATCCTGGGCCCTCGGCCATCATTATCGCTTTGATCCCCAGTCGGCGGAGATGGCCTATCAGCTCACGGATCAGCCGGACATCGCTGACCACCCCGCTCCTCCAGCCGATGGGATAGACCAGGTTCGGCTTAAGCACCACCGGGCGGTTTAAAGGAATATCCAGGGGCAGGGTGGCAAGCCACCGGGAAAATTCGGCAGGATTCGCTATCTGCTTTATATAAACCGTGGGCTTCATGTCGGCAACAAATTCCGGATACAGCTATCGCAGATGGTGCCGCTCAAGACCGCTCCCTCCGAACGGAAAGCGCGCCTGGCCTGACGGTACCTTGGCCCGTTCCAGATTTTCAGGATATCTTCCCGCTGCAGGGAGCCAAAATCGTCTGCTTGGAAGTAGGCCCCACAGCAGGGGGCCACACCACCGTCAGTCCTGATCGCCATCTGATTCCAGAGATAGGTGCAACGCAAAGGTTTGACCGGCCTTCTGGCCGCCCCCGTCCGGAACTGACAAAACCTAAGATCATCAGGCAGGTAATCGTGCAATTCCAGGGCTTTTTGATCGGGCGTGGTATAGGGCATCTCCTCCATCGGGCTATAGGGCGCGATAAATCTAATTTCGTCCGCCCCAATCTCTCCGGCCAACTCGGCCGCCCTCCGCAGTTCGTGCTGGTTGTGGCGAAATACAATGAACTGCCATACCAGCCGGGGTCTTTTTGTTTTTCTGGCCTTCTTGGCCCTAACTATTGACTCAATATTACGCAAAACTGCCCCGAAATCCCCCCCTGCCGGTATTGCGAATAACTTTCCTCGGAAGCCCCATCCAGGGAAACGATCAATTCATCCAAACCCGAGGAGAACAGCGGATCCAGCATAGCCGGCTTAAACAGGGTTAAATTGGTGGACACCACCGTCCGGATATTCTCTGCCGAGCAATGCGATATCATCTCAAAAAGCCGGGGATTCAAAAGGGGCTCGCCCCAATTGTAAAGATAGACCTCGTAGAGGTAAGGGGCCAGCGGGGTCAGCGCCATCCGGAAAGTTTCCATATCAAGCTGGTCCTGCCCCCGACCTGACAGTTTACGGCCAGTGGGACACAGGAAACAAGACAGGTTGCAGCGATTGGCCGGCTCAACTATCAGCTTGGCCGGCCGGGCAAAGGCCCTTTCCGGCAGGGTAATAGACTGAAGCATGCCGGCCAGCAGGTTGGCTGCCTTCCGCCAGCCAAAACGACGGTTGAAAATAAATCTCAGGCATAAATCCCAAAGGACTTCCCGCTGCCAGGGGTAAACAATCTTAACACCCGGCATCGGCCTGGCTCCGGGCTGTCCTGCCCAGCACATATATATGATGGGCGTTAATCATCTTGAACCAGCCAGGCAGGTTATCCTCCAACCAGCAGAGGTAGTCCAACACTTTGGACCGGCCGACAGAGGCTCCTTCCAGCCTCCATTCCCAGCGTCTTCCGAACAGGCCTGCCACCCGCTGAATGTCGTCTTTGAGGGGCATATCCTGGGTATCGATGGAAGGAGGCACGTCCACCGCCCCAGTTTCCAGCACCTCCAGCCCGGCCCGGTGGAAGGCTTCGGCCAATCCTGACAGGCAAGTCAGGTCCTCCCTGCCATGGTCCCAGGTAGACCTGGATAATCGGTGGTACCAGCGGTGGAGAGTATTGCCCAGGTTGGCCCGGTTGATGGCCACCACCAAAACCAGTCCGGGACTGACCCTGGCCAGTTCCCTCAGGTATTCAACCGGCCGGGATAGCTTCTCCACCATACAGAAACTCCAGGCCAGCCCGAAGCACCGGTCAGCGAAGGGCAGGGCGGCCACCGGGGCAGCTATTGCCGCCACCTTGCGTCCCTCCCAGGTCTTGACAGCCGCCCTGATCAGATTCAACGAGGGATTGGTCAGGGTCATCGGCCGCTCCAAGAGTCCGTCCAATACCAAGCTGTTGGCCCCAGGCACTCCGGTGATCCCGTCCGCCGGTGACTCCAGGGCCCGCCGGATACCGAACCTTAGGGCCAGGTTGGCCAACAGGCGGTCAACCATCAGCCTTTCGTAGCGGGTGCCCAGGCCTTCGTCTCCCTGCCTTAGTTCAATATAACGCAGATTGTTCTCCACGAACTGCCTGATCAGGCCATCATCGTCTCCGGCTGGAGGATTCGAGCGATCACCCGGCTTTAAGGTGATGGCCTGCCGCAGAAAGGCCGCCATTACAAACAGGTTGAGCGGTATGAAGGCCAGGATCCACAGCATTGCTGCGACCAGTTGTTTAAGCGGCCTCACCTCTTCCCTCCCATTCCCCACAAGTTTGCCAGCACCTTCAGGCTTTGGCCCAGGCTTAAGGCCATGTTGGTGTAGGCAGTATTAGCCAGGGGGCATCCGCATCGGCGATCCTTGATCGACTGCCGGACCTTATCGGCCTGCGGAGAACGCCATAGCTTTGGGAAATCGTGGCCGTGATCGGATAGCCGCCCCATAATATCGCCCCGGATGCAACAGCCCCAGACCTCCCCGTCCGGCATTATCTGGACCGAGGCGAACCCGGCGTAACAGGGCAACCGTCCTTGGCCCTGAAGCACCTTGTAAACATAATCATAATACTGGCGGCGGAAGGACTGAACTATGCCTGCCCATCCTCCCTTTTTATCAGATTCCATCTGCTTTGTCAGAAGATCGGCCGCCTGTTTATATTCCTCCGGGGATGGAGCGATATCCAGCCCCTGGTTGTCCAGTTCGACCCGAACCTCGGCCACCTCGGCCACCAGGGAATCGGCCCCCAATTCGGCCAGCCTGGTCCGGATCCGGGAGAACTGCCTCAGGTTCTCCTTGGAGATGACGGTGCCGATCCCCACCAGCAGATTGCCGGGACGTTCCCTCTTCAGGAGATCCACCGTAGACACCGCATTCTGCCAAGCCCCCTGGTGTCCTCTGATCCGGTCCTGTTCCCCCTCCACGCCATCGATGGAGACGTTGACCATGAAATCCGTCCCTGGGTGAGACCGGGCAAGGCGGCGGGCCGTCTCCGCGACCCTCTCCGGCAGACTACCATTGGTGGGCAGGTTCACCAGGCGGGGCCGGCACAGTCGGCAGAAGTCATCGACGATCTGAGGAAGATCCTCCCGCAGGAAAGGCTCTCCCCCGGAGAAGGTAGCCCAGTATGGAGCCCTTCCCAGGGACCGGAAGACCCGGCGATACTCCTGGACCGTCATTTCCGGGCGGTTCTGCTGATAGACCCGGCAGGTGGCGCAACGATAATTGCATCGAGTAGTGACGCTAAGGGTATAGTTCAACGGCAAAACTTTTGGCCAGCCCCAGGCCCGGAACATCCGGTAGGGTATCTGTCCAACGAAGGGATTCACCGGCTGTCCTCCAAGCGTTTGGTGGATGAGGCAGTCTCCCAGATGAAGGGATTCCTTTTGGCCAGGTGAAAATCGTACCTGGCCATGATCCTGGCCAGCATCTCCAACAGCAGGGAACCGAAAAGATATGCCAGGTTCTTCATCCCGGCCGGGATCTCATCCTTCAACAGGTTCAGCACCACCAGGTTGTTCATGGTATCCGGCAGTTCCCAGTCCGGCCGCTGTTTCAACATGTGGAGATAACCTATCAGATGCCTGCGCCGGACCTTTAGGAAATCCTTGATGTTATCCGGCCCTCGATTCCGGAAAACGGCCTGGGGGACATATTTAGGAAAGTATCCTTTCTCGACAACCTGATGCACTATCCAGGTTTCATCGGTGGCGGTATCATCCGGTATGCCTTGGATCACCCGCCGAAAGGCCACCACCTCCCCGGCCTTGAAGCTTTGCATAGCCACCCGGTGGTGCAACGACCAAAAAAGATTGACATAGAAGCCCATAAAACTGTCGCGGTCATTGAATGGAACTATCCGACCGGCCGTCACCCCAATGGTCTCTTCGGCAAAGGGTTCTATCAGGCAGGACAAAGCACCTTGGTCCGGGAGGACATCGGCGCTCATCAGCACCAATACATCGCGATCGGCGTTCCCAATGAAGAGGTTCACCGCCGCCGCCTTCCCGCGGCGCCGGGGTTCGGATATCAACCTTACCCTAGGGTCCCTGGCGGCCAAAGCCCGGACGATATCTTCGGTGCTGTCGGTACAGCCGGAAGCCACCACGATGATCTGGCACAGGCCCGATTCCGGCCGATACGTCAAGAGGCGGTCCAGTAACCCGCCGATATTGGCCGCCTCGTTATAAGCCGCAATGCCTACGCTGTACTCAGTGGTCATAGGTTTCTCTTGATGGCCGCCAGCACCTCTTCTGAAGAAATGCCGGACATGCATTTGGCCCTAGGGCATGAAGTTCGGTAGCAGGGCGAACAGTCTGCCCCGGCTGTTAGCTTTTCCCCCCTTCCGTATAAGTCTATTTCCTGCTGGCAGGTGGGCCCGAACAGTGCGATGACCTTTACCCCCAGGGCTATTCCCAGATGCATGGCCAGGCTATCGGAGGTGGCCAGCAGCTCCAACCGGGATATCACGGCCGCAAACTGGCGCAGACCCAAGTCGCAGGAGACGGCCAGAGCCCCGGGAACCGCCCGGACTATTCGGGAAACCAAGGCCTCCTCGTCCGGCCCGCCCAGCACCAGTGCCAGCCCCAGCTTGCGGCGGTGGACGGCTTTCGCCAGTTCGATGAAATGCTGCTCCGGCCAAGCCTTGGTGGGAAAGGCCCGTCCCACCCCGGTGTTCAGTCCGATCAAGGGGCGGCCGGCTTTCCGGCCCAGCATTTTTTTTAGGTATCGGTCGGCCCATTCCCTTTCCTCGGTAGTGGTCCGATACTGGTAAGGCTGCCCCCGGTATTCAAGCCCGGCGGCTTCGATGACCAGCTGCTGATAGCTTTTCTGGTTGACCCTGAACTTCAGATGGTCCGAAAGCCCCAGGTCGAAAAGGTGACGGGATTTCCTATCCAATGGTACCAGGCAACCCAGGGGATCCCAGCCAAATCCGGTCTTCCGCTCCCCCTCCAGCACCGAGGCCAATCCGGCGGCCCGGGGTTCCTTATCCAGGCAGATGATGCGGTCGAAGCTCTCGGCCGAGAGCTGGGTCAGGGCTTCCGGCCCGTAGCACAGCAGGCGGTCTATGGACTGGTTGTTCTCCAACAACGGGGCGGCGTCGGGATCGGTCAGCCAAGTGATCTGAAGCCCGGAATCGCTTTGTTTGAGGGCCAGGGCCAGCGGGGTGGTGCGCAGCACGTCCCCCTTAGCCGCCAGCTTGATGATCAGGCAACGCTTGCTCCAAGCCGAGTATCCGGGGCATCCCCGGCACTGTCGGCCGACCCGGCAGGGCCGGTCGCCTTCAAAATGGCGGCAGTCAGTTCTCCAGGTCATGCCCCTCCTGCTTGAGCTCTTTGAGTTTATACTGCAGGGTCCGGAGGCTGATTCCCAGTTGGGCCGAGGTCTTCTTGCGGTCACCCCGGTTGGCCTTGAGGGTGGACAGGATGTACTCCAGCTCCAGCTGGTGCATGGTCTTGCCGGGCATGGCCAGCCCGCTTGGCTCCCCTCTCTCCAACACCGAACCCGGCAGGTCCTGGAGCCCGATGCTGTCCGAACGGGCCATCACCACGGCGTAGGAAATGACGTTCTCCAGCTCCCGGATGTTGCCCGGCCAATGATAGGCCGCCAGTGCATCCATGACCTCGCGGCTGATGTCTTTTATCCCCTTGGCTGCCGCCTGCCCGGAATGCTCCAGAAAGTGTCTGACCAGCAGGGGGATGTCTTCCCGGCGCTCGCGCAGCGCAGGGAGTTCGATGGTCACCACGTTCAGGCGGTAGAAAAGATCCTCCCGGAAGCGGCCCTGTCTGACCTCCTCCCTCAGGTCGCGGTTGGTGGCCGAAATGATCCGGACATCCACCTTGATGCTCTTGTTCTCGCCGATGCGCCGCATCTCACCATCCTGCAGGACCCTCAGCAACTTGGCTTGGATGGCCGGAGAAATGTCGCCGATTTCGTCCAGAAAGAAGGTCCCCTTGTCCGCCTCCTCGAACAGCCCGGTCTTGTTGGCGGTAGCCCCGGTGAAGGACCCCTTTCGGTAGCCGAACAACTCCGACTCCAACAGGGTCTCGGGCAGTGCCCCACAGTATTGAGCCAGAAACATGGCCTCCCGCCTGGGCCCATTGTAGTGGATAGCCCGGGCTATCAGTTCCTTGCCGGTGCCGGACTCACCCTGGATCAGCACCGGGACCGAGCTGTCCAGCACCCTTTCCACCAGGGCCAAAGCCTTGAGAAACTTGGCCGAGCGGCCCACGATGTTGTCGAACTGATACTGGTGCCGGATTTCCTTCTTCAGGATCAAATTCTCCTGCCGCAGCCGGGCCTGCAGCCGGGCGTTCTCAATGGCGATGGCCGCCATGTTGGCAAAGGCCGACAGGAAGGCCAGATCATCGTCGGTAAAGACGTTGGAGCTGGTGCGGCTGTCGATGTAAATCAGGCCTATGATCTGGTCGTGCTTCTTGAGCGGGGTGCATAGCACCGAGCGGATGTTGTAAAGCACCACGCTCTCTGAACCGGTGAAACGGGGGTCGGACTTGGCATCCGAGGTCAGCAGGGGCTGGCCGCTCTCGGTCACCTGCCGGAGGGTGGTCTGGGATATCTCTCCGGAATCCTGGATATCCTTCTGTTCCAGATTGCGGGCCACCTTGACCGACATCTCCTCGGCCGGGGAATCCCTCAGCATCAGGAAACCCCGCTCGGCCCTGGTGGTGGTGATCACCAAATCCATCACCCGGCTCAGCAGCTCGTCGGGGTCCGAGATGGAGTTGATGATCCGGCTGATGTCGTAGAGGGCCAGTATTTCCTTGTTGTCCCCGGCAGAGGTGGTTCTTTCGTTCATGGCTGTCTATCCGTTGTTAGGCCTCAGGGCAGGTGGAATCGGGCTTCGGCGATCCCCTGGCTGCCCTCGGCATCGGTATTGATGACCTTCCAAAGGTAGTCCCGGCCCCTCTCCAGCACCGCATCGCAGTAGGCCCGCTCGACGTTGGACAGGTCCCGGCTCCACACCACAACCGTGTCGCGCCAGATCTCCACCCGGGCGGTAATGAAGAACTGGGGGACATTGTTCCAGATCAGGGTGTCCGGCAGGGAAAAAACGCTGTTGTTGGCCGGCTGAATAATGAATGGATATCCCAAATGAGCTGGCACCACCGCCTGAAGCTGTCCGCCGGCCATCGTCCCGGCGCTGTCCAGATAAACCGTCACCGTGTCGCCAACCTGGACCGAGGTGTCCAGCCGCCAATAGTAGCGGCGGGTCTCAGCATCCAACGTAATTGAGCTGTCAGGCAGGTAGGCGATCCCCCGGGTCCGGCACTTGGCCAGGAAATACCTCTCCAGGGCGGCCTGGCCGTCGGGATGTCTCACCACCGCCTGGGGCAGGGCATAGACCGGAAGCTGTCCATCGGTGGTATAGACCGATCGGGTGAGGACCCGGACGGAAACGATCCAGGGGATTCCCTTCAGGATGAAGTTGTGCTTCAACTGGCCCTGTACGGGAATGATCAGTGTGTCGGTGCGACTCAGGAAGTTTATGCCCGAGGCGGTGACCTGATAGGTCCGGCCGGCGTCCAGAGTCAGGGCATACTCCCCGGCCGAATTGGACCGAGCCAGGATGTTGCCGGGTTCGGCCCGGACCAGTATCCCGGGAACCGGAGTTCCCAGCAGGCTGTAGACCGTTCCCCCAACCCCCCGGCCGTTCACCGGGTCCAAGGGGTTATCCCTCCGGGCATCGGGCCCGCAGGCCGCCCACATGGCCAGCAGGCAGACCGAAAAAACTATTTTGGCCGCCGATTTCAGCATCTTCCGATATCGAACATTGCAATTACGCCAGCCTGGCTCAGTTGGAGATGGCCAGGTCCAGCAGGTTGTAGGCCCAGAACGACAGGGCCAGGTTGACCGTGAAATTACGGGTCCGGTACCAGCGATTATAGGTGGTGTACCGCGATTCGATGTCGCCTGGATTGTTTGCATTGAGATAGCTCTGATGGCTGAGGTAAGTGCCTAAAAAGGCCAGCCCGGTCCCGGCGGCCACCCCGGCCGCCCCCCATTTCAAAATCCGGCCCTTGCGGGCATCGCCCCTGACCGTCTGCCCCCAGCCCGGCCACAGCGCCGAGCGCCACAGTCCCTGGACCCTGCCCGGCCGGCCCTGCTCGAACAACACCCCCCCTTTTTGGTAGCCGTCAACCCGGTGGCGGAAGAAATCTATCTGGGCCCGCTTGAAGACCTCGATGATCTTGGGCGAGACGAATTCGGGATTCAACTCCAGCTTGGGCCGGACTGTCAGAATCTGCTTGAACCGCTCCTGGGCCGCGTCCTCCTGTCCCAGGGCCACCAGGGAGAAGGCCAGGTAGGTCCGCAGGTAAACCACATCATCCCGGGAATACCCGGTGGTGTCGCTCAGGGCGGACTCCCCGATGGTGATCACCTCCTGGTAGTATCCCTGCTCATAGGCCTTGATCACGGCGTTCATGGGGTTGACCCTCTGAGCCAGGCAATCCTTTAGGCCGGGCAAGGCCAAAACCAGCATCGATATGGCGATCATCTTTCTCATTGCAGCACTATCTGCCTCTCGGTGGTGTCGTTCTCAGAGATTCGAATGGTTTCCCTCCACTCCCGGCCCTCCGGGCCGGCCAGTCTTAACTCGTGCTCCCCGATGGACAGCCTCAATGGCTGGCCCAGCGGAGTGGTCCCCTGTTCGGCCCCGTCCAGGTAGACCCTGGCCCAGGGCACCACGCTCAACTTCAGGTAGCCGAAGGCCTCCGGCAGGCTCAGGGCCAGCAGAGTGGTGTCGCCCGGCAGCACCTCCACCTCCTGGCGGTACTCCCGGCGATTGGGGTGCCTCAGCACCACTTGGTGCTTGCCGGCTTCCAGCATGACCGGAGCCCTGATCGGTGTCCGGTCGATGAACCGCCCGTCGATGTAGACCTCGGCCCAGGGGCTGATGGAAAACTTGAGATATCCCGGGGGCAGCACCACCGGCGACAGTTCGATGTTCAGCGCCAGCTGCTGGTTGGCCTGGAGGGAGAACTCCCGCTTCTGCTCCTGGTATCCTTGGCTCTTTACCGACAGGCGATGCCGGCCCGTGTCCAGATTGCTTATGGCCAGCGGGACCTTCCCCCGGTAGTGCCCGTCCAGATACACCAGGGCCCCGGCGGTGCCCGACACCTCCAGGGTCTGCCGGTTGGGAGGAGTCTCCTCTTTGATTGCCAAACTGCTGTCCGGAGCCATAACCTGGGCGGGATTCTCCGCCCGGGACCTCAGGTAATCTCCAACCCACCTGGCCCCCAGGTAAAACAGGGCGGCAGCAGCTCCGGCCAAAACCAGGTACATGACCAGCCTTCGCAGGAAGATATCCCAGCGTTCCTGGCGGGCCAGCTTGGCAATCAGCTCTTGGTCCACCTGGCGGGGCTGATAGGTCCCCGGGTCGGCCAGATAGCGGGCCAGGGCCTCGCCGCTGGTCAGGGAATAAGGCTCCAGATCGGCCAGCACCTGCTCGGCCCGGTGATAGCGCCTAAAGCGCTCCTTCTCGAGCATCCGGAAGGCCACCCCATCCACCCCCGGGGGAATCGACGGATCCTCCTTGGACAGCCGGCTGGGTGAATGCCTCAAGGTGCGGTCTATGCTCTGGGAGTGGGTCTCTCCGGCAAAGGGATTGGTGCCGGTCAGCAATTGATAGAAGATCACCCCGGCCGCGAACAGGTCCGAGGCCTCGTCCCCCTTTTGGCCTTTTATCTGCTCCGGGGCCAGATAGGCCGGGGTTCCCACAAAGGTCCCGGGATCGGTGATGGTCAGGGCCTCCTTGGCGTAGGCCAGACCGAAGTCGGTTATCTTGACCTGCCCCGATTTGGAGACCATGACATTGGCCGGCTTGACATCCCGGTGTACCACCCCCTTGGAGTGGGCATGGCCCAGGCCGGCGGCCATCTGCCGGACGACATACACCGCCAAGGTCAGGGGCAACCGGCCCACCCGGTCCAGCAGGTCCTTCAGCGAACAGCCGTCGATGTGTTCCAGCACAATGTAATAGGAATCGTCCAGGACAAAGTAGTCGATGATGTCCACGATGTTGGGATGGCGCAGCCCACCCAGAATGTTGGCTTCCCGCTCAAAACGCTTGACGAACTCGGCGTCCCGGGAAAGATGGGGATGGAGCTGCTTGATGACCACCGGACGTCCCATCTCCCGGTGGCTGCCCAGGTAGATGGTGGCCATGCCCCCGGTGGACAGCAGGCGGCTGGCCCGGTATTTGCCGATATCCTTGTTCACGCCCGAGGTTTCAGGGTTTCTATCTGCGACAGGTCCAGCAGCAGGTACATCTTGGTGTCAGCCATCCCCAGGGCGTAGAACAGGTTGATGCCGCTGAGCATGGAGGGCCACACCGCCAGGGTCTGGTCATCCAGGTCAACCAATCCCACAATGTGGTCGACCAAAAGCCGGATAGCCTGTCCGTTCCATTCGCAGTTGATGGCCCGCAGCCCCTCGGAGCTAGCGGCCCCGAAGGCCCGGCACAGGTTGTATTCCTGGACGGCCGATTGGCCGGAACCCCCGGAAGGGGAATGCTCTCCCCGCCCCACTGAGCTGACGTACTCGGCGGGAAGCCCCAGTCGGTGTTCTCCTATGGCAAAGGCCAGCACCCTCATCTTAAGAACCTTCGACTATTCGTATTCCGATACCAGACCGTTGAGCTTGTCGGCCGATTGCGACAGGGTCTGGGCCAGGGCGGTCAGCTCCTCCATGGAGGCGGTCAGTTCCTCGACCGCCGCCGCCACCTGCTGGGTGGAGGCCGCGGTGTCGATGGCCACCGTGGAGACATCAGAGGCCAGCTTGACCACCTCCCCGGCGCTCTTGCTCTGGTTGCGGGTGGCCTCGGCGATTTGCTTGACCATGGTGCCGGCCACCGCCACCGTGCTGTTGATCACCTTGAGGGATTGCTCGGTCTGGTCGACGGTGGCCTTGCTGGCGTCGATGGTGCTGCGGCTCCGGTCGATCACCTCCACCGTATTGGCGATCTCCTTCTCCACCTGGCTGATCAGGCTGGCCACCTTCATGGCCGAATTGCCGGCCTCCACCGCCAGCACCCTGATCTCGTCGGCCACCACCGAGAAGCCCTTGCCGGCCTCGCCCGCCCGGGCCGCCTCGATGGCGGCATTCAAGGCCAGAAAATCGGTCTGCTGGGAGAGGTTGGAGATCAGGCTGACCACCACCCCGATCTCCTTGGACTTGTTCTGCAGCTCCTGGACCTTCTGATTGGTCAGGGCGGCCGACTGGTAGATCTCGCCCATCCTGGCCACCGCCTCGTAGTTCTTTTCGGCCCCGGACTGGGAGGCGTCAATGGCCTTCTGGGAGGAGACCATGGTCATCCGACCCTGGGACTCGATCAGCTTGATGGAGTTGGACAGTTTCTCCACCTCCTTGGCCATCTGGGTCAGCCTTTCGGACTGGACGGCGGTTCCCTTGGAGATCTGCTGGACGGTGGAGGAGATCTCCTGGCTGGAGGCGCTCATCTCCTGGGAGGAGGCTGCCAGTTGTTGGGAGCTGGCCGCCAGGTTGGAGGCCACGTTGCTGACCTCGCGGATCAGCTGCAGCACCTGCTGGGTGAAGCGGTTGTACTCCCGGCACAGGTCCCCCAGTTCATCGTTGCCCAGGATGGGCAACCGTTGGGTCAGCCCCCCCCGGCCGCCGGAGATGCCCTGCATCTTCCCGGTCAGTAGCTTGACGGCCCGGTTTATGCTCTGGGCGGTGAGATAGGCGATGGTCAGGGTGGCCGCCAGCCCCAGACCGGCCAGGTACCAGATGCCGGGGTATCGGGCGATAATCAGCCCGAAGGAGAAGGCCAGGGACATGGTCACCAGGAACAGGATGCCCAGCCGCCAGGAAAGGCTCATCCTCCTTGATCTTTGGTAGGCCTGGCCGCTGTCCCCCAGCTGGCCGGACAGCTGGGATACCTGGGCATGCAGCAGTTTTTCCTCCACCAGAAAGATGATGGAGCCCACCACCGCCCCGGTCATTATTCCGGGTATCAGCACCGCCCCGATGTGTCCCCAGTTCAGTCCGGTGCCCAAGACCATCATGATCAACCCCCAGGCCGGGACCCCCAGGGCGAAATGCCCCAGCATGTGCAGGGAAGTGACCAGCGGGAAATCCAGGGCCGCCACGAACGCTCGTTCGGCCTGGCCAGATTCGGTGTTGGAGAAATGGACGATCACCGGCCTCAGCCGGCGGCGGCTGAAAACCTGCAGCTCGGCCGCCAGCAGCAGGGCCCACAGCGGACCCACCCAGGTCAGCACCTTCATGGCCAGGGGGGGCAGATCCACCGAATGCCCGATGAAGATTATCAGCAGGGGTACCCCGAAGAATACGGCGATCAGGTCGGGAATCGCCAGAATCAGCTGGGCCTTTCTATTTTTCATCGCCCGCCCCCTTTATCTGAAAGCTGTCGACCTGGCGTTTGAGCTCCTCCGCCAGATGGGCCAGTTCCTGGGCCGAGGCGGTCATCTCCTCCATGGAGGCCATCTGCTGCTGCTGGGCGGCCGCGGTCTCCTCCATGCCCGAGGCGGCCTCCTCGGCCACCACCGCCACCTGCTCGATGGCCTTGGCGATCTTCTTGACCCCCTCCACCTGGCTGCCGGTGGCCGAAGATATCTGCTGGGCCCGGTCGGCCGACAGCTGCACCGCCTGGATGATCTGGGTGAAGGCCTGGCTGCCCCGGGCGGCGAACTCCTTGCCCTCCGATACCTGCTGATAGACCTGCTTCATGGCCGAGACCGTCTGCTCCATCTCGGCCTGGATCTCCTGGATCAGGTCCTCGATCTCCTTGGTGGCCCCGGCGGTGCGCTCGGCCAGCTTCTTGACCTCCCCGGCCACCACCGCGAAGCCCTTGCCGGCCTCGCCGGCCCGGGCCGCCTCGATGGCGGCGTTCAGGGCCAGCAGATTGGTGCGGCGGGCCACCGAGGAGATCAGCTCGGTGATCCGGCCGATCTCCCCGGTGCGCTTCTCCAGGTCGCTGACCACCGAGGTCAGGTGGCCCATGGTCTGGTCAATCTTGCCCATCTGCTGGACTATGCTCATCATGGTGGCCCCGCCTTGGGAGGCCACCTCCACCGCCTGGTTGGCCGATTGGGCCGAATCGCCGGCATTGCTGCTGACCTGCTCCACCGAGGCTGATATCTCGTCGATGGCCTCCTTGGTGACCCGCACCGAGCCCACCTGGGTGCCGATACCCTGGGAGATCCGCTGGACGGTGGCCGAAATCTCCTGCTGGGAGGCGTTCATCTCCTGGGTGGAGGCCGCCAGCTGCTCCGAGGTGGTGGCCACCCCGTTGGCGGTATTGATGATGGTCTTGACCAGGCTCCCCAGCTTCTCCACGAAGGAATTGAAGTGCCCGATCAGCACCCCGATGTCGTCGTTGGAATGCTGCTCGATCTTGCTGGTCAGGTCGGCCGAGCCGCTGGCCATGTTGCCTATCATTCGGCTGATCTGGTTGACCGGCTTGACCACCATCCGCCTGATGATGTAGCGCACCAGCAGCAGGACCACCACGAAGGTGGCCAGCAGCACCAGCAACACGTTGCCCAGCAGCCTCTGGAACAGCTGGGTGATCACCATCTCGTCCAGGCCCAGCTGGGCCGAGAGCCTGGTCATCACCTGGAGGATGGTCACCAGGATGATGCCCATCGACAGGGTCAGGGCCGAGAACAGCACGATCACGAAGCCGCTGGTGATCTTGGACTCCAGGCCCACCTGCCGGTTTTTCTCCATCGACCGGAACAGGGTCAGCAGGGCCCAGCCGATGATGCCGGCCGGCACGATCATGGTCAGCAGGCCGATCAGCCCCAGCTTGGACAGCAGGTAGATCCCGATGATGGAGATGGGGGCCAGCACCAGGTTCAGCTTCAGGTCGGCCCAGGTCAGCCCCACGAAATCACCAAAGGTGAAGGTCCCCTCGATCAGGTGATAGGCGCTGACCGCCAGGTCGTTGACCAGCACATAGGCCAGCAGGGCCGCCAGCAGCTTGGGCAGGTTGGCCCAGCTCAGAATATGAGTCCCGGTCTGGCCGCCCAGGGCCGAGAACACAGCCGCCATGGCCAGCACCGCGAACACAAACTGCCCGGGGATGAAGAATACCCTCCGCCAGGGCTTCTTCCGCTTGACCTGATGATAGATGGAGGGCAGAAAGATGGCCAGGATGGCCGGCAGGGGGCCGTAGGCCAGAAAGGCGAAGTAGACCACCACCGGGTCCAGCGAGACGAACACCCCTCCCGGCAGGGCCACCGTGAACCACTGGCAGACGGTCACCGTGGCCAGCAGCAGGGCCATCACCCACCATTTGACTTCCAACCCGCCCAGCTGGGATATCAGCACCGCCGCCCCGGCCGCCGCCACCCCCCAAGCGTAGAGGTTCAGCAGATTCTTTCTGTTCAGCACTTGTCTGTCTCCGATCAAAATTGACAGGATCTATTGCCCCCGTCAGGACACCAGGGCCGTTAGACGGGAAGTATCCAGGACAAAGATCATTTCCTGGCCGTATTCAAAGGCCGACTCCACCTCCGGCAGGCGCTCGGCCAGCAGGGGATCCAGCTCCAGGTGCTGCCCGGACTGGCGGGTTATGATCTCCCCGGCCTGGTCCACCACCAGTCCCAGCCGGTCCGGGCCGGAATCGACCACCACCACCGGACGGGGCTCCGCCGCAGCCGGAACATCACCCTGCAGGTCCAGCACGGTAACCTGCCGCCCCAGCCAGTCCATCATCCCGGCCACCGGGGGGCGGAAGGTGGGCAAACCGGTCACCTTTGGCCGGTAGACGATCTCCCGCACCCGGGCCAGGTCCAGCCCGTAGAGGGTCTCCCCCACCCGGCACACCAGCCATTTGCCGTCCCCGGCCATCTAGACCTCGTCGTTCTTCAACATCTCTATCTGCTCGGCGGCCTTCTTGGCCCACCAGTTGTGGGGCGACAGCTTCAGGCATTTCTCCCATTCCTTGAGGGCCGCCCCGTACATCTTCTTCAGATGGTAGACCTGGCCCAGGTGGTAATAGGCCTCGATCAGGTTGGGTCCCAGCACCGTGGCCTTGGAGAAGAAGAACATGGCGTCGTCCAGCATCTGGCGCTCCAGATAGACCAGCCCCAGGTAGTAGTGGGCGTAGAGCACCGCGGTGCGGTCCTTGCCGGATTTGATCACCCGGCTGAGGTGCTCGATGGCCTCGCCGAAGATCCCCTTCTTGAAGGAGATGAACCCCAGGTTGTTGCGCACCGCGTCGTTGTTGGGCTCCAGCTGCAGCACCTTCAGGCACACCGCCAGCCCCTCGTCGTACATCCCCTGGTAGCTGTAGGCCCAGCCCAGCAGGCCCAGGGCCTTGGTGTCGTTGGGGTTCAGCTTGACGGCGTTGGAGAGCGAAGCGATGGCCTGCTCGAACTGTCCGGAGCAGATCTGGTTCCAACCCTCGGCCAGGTAGGTGGAGCTGCCCAGCGAGTCGGTGCGCATGGTCTCCACGAAGGACTTGATCATCACCCGCGATTCGTCGTCGCTGACCGCGGCCGACTTGTACTGGTCGATCAGCCCCTTGACTGATTCATGCAGGGCGCTCAGGTGCTTGATGGCCACCGCGATCTCCTTGTACAGCGCCCGGATCTCCTGCTCCAGCCGGGCGGCCTGGCTCTTGGCCTCCGGCCCTTTCAGGGCCTGCTGAACGGAGACGATCTTTTCCTGGAACTCCCGGACCAGGTCCGGCAATGCCGACATATTCACCTCAGAAAATTGTTCTTCCCGTGTTCTTGGGCTGGGAGATCAGCGGCAGGCCCTGATGATGGCCGCCGGAATCTGCTCCAGCGGCAGCACCTCGTCCACCGCCCCGGTCTCGGCCGCCGCCCGGGGCATCCCGTAGACCACGCAGGTGGAGCGGTCCTCGGCGATGATGTGCCCGCCCCGCTGCTTGATCTGCACCACCCCGTTGGCCCCGTCGTGCCCCATCCCGGTCAGGATCACCCCCACCATCTGGTTGGGGCTGCGGGCGGCCACCGACTCCATCATCACGTCCACCGAGGGCCGCACCCCGAAGCGGGGCGGCTCCTGATTGAGGGCCACCCGGTCGCCGGAGGGGGCCAGCTCCATGTGGTATCCGGCCGGGGCCATCAGGGCCAGTCCCCGCTCCAGCCGGTCGCCCTCCTCGGCCTCCTTGACCCGGATCTTGCTCCGGTTGTCCAGCCGCTCGGCCAGCGACTTGGTGAAGCCCACCGGCATGTGCTGGACCAGCAGCAGGGCGGCATTGATGTCCCTGGGCAGCTTGGGCAGGATCTCGGCCAGGGCCCGGGTCCCGCCGGTGGAGGAGCCGATGGCCAGGGTCCTGACGGCCCCGGTGGAGGCCCGGGCCTCGGGGGGGAGCGGCGACTGGGGGGCGGCCCCCCGGGGCTTCATCCGCTCCAGGTCCACTCCGGCCGCCATCCTGATCTTCTCCACCAGCTCGTCCCGGACCTTGTCGATGTCCAGCGAGATGGAGCCCGAGGGCTTGGTGACGAAATCCACCGCCCCCAGCTCCAGGGCCAGCAGGGTGCTTTCGGCCCCCTCCCGGGCATGGGCCGACAGCATCACCGTGGCCACCGGGGACTCGGTCATCAGCCGGGCCAGGGCCTGGAGGCCGTCCATCTTGGGCATCTCGATGTCCAGGGTCACCACGTCGGGGGCCAGCTGGCGCACCTGCTCGATGGCCTCCAGCCCGTTCTTGGCGGTGCCCACCAGCCGCATGCCCGGAGTGGCCTTGATGATATCGCCCACCATGTTGCGCATCAGGGTGGAATCGTCCACCACCAGGACTTTTATGGTACGGTTGTCGGTCATAAATGAGCCGGTTTTCTCGTATTTATATTATATCTCTTTTCAGCTTACCAAAAGATAGGCTTAGCATTACTAAACCGTATGGCATATTCTTATTTATGTTTAAAATACCACTTATGCCGATCCCAATATATTTCCCATGTAATGAAAACTGAGCTTTTACTGGCAGCCCTATCGTTCTGAATTTTACAGACTCAGTTCCAGGGTTATATGCTTCCGGTTCCGTTCTGTCCAATCCAACAACGTAGCTTACCCCGGTGCTTATGGAAGCAAAGTTATTTTTATTGTTTTTATAGGCGCCCAATAATATGCCATACGCAGAGCAATCTTTATCTACCCCATCCCAAAATTCGTTGTTATTATATTTAACCACACGAGCAACATCAGCAGTAATTAAAACTTTTTGCATTGCATAATTTATATTTAAATCTATTCCCAAAGAAGGCACCCCAAGGCCAGCATTGATCCAATATAAATTATTTAATGAATCCTCAACCCTTGTCAACTCTTCATTTTGAAAATTCCCGTTGATATCTCCATCTGTTATTGAATATGCTTTACTGGTATCACTGCCGGTAATGGCTGAACTAGCCTGCCCTAAAAGGACTGTCGGAATAAACGCACATGATATTATAAACAAACTGATTGAAAGCAATATAAAAACAGGCCGCATCTTTCTTCTTTCATCTTTAATTCAGTTTCTCACAGTTCCTTCAGCCCGGCCTTGAAGGAATGTACGATCACCGTGCCGGACGAGGTCAGAAACTCCACCGACCGGCCGTAGTCCAGCCCCACGTCCTCGGCGATTATGGGGATCCCCTGGGCCTCCAGCTCCCGGCGGGCCTGCTCGATGTTGCGCTGCCCGATGTTGGTGTAGCTGGTCTTGCCCGCCCCCAGCAGCTTGGAGAACATGTTGGCCCCTCCCACCAGCTTGCAGACCAAACGCGACCGGGGGCAGCCCATGGCCTCCAGGGCCCGGACCAGCTCCCGGATCGCGGTGTTGGCGAACTTGGCCGGGTTGCTCTGGTTGCGGGCCGCCTCCGGCTCCGGCAGCATCACGTGGGCCAGCCCGCCGGCCTTCTGCTGGGGGTCGAACAGGGTGATGGCCAGGCACGACCCCAGGCCGTGGGTGGTGATGATGGCCGGGCTGCGGGCCACCTTCAGGTCGGCAATTTTCACTATCAGTTCGTTTGACAAAACGTTCCGATCCTTTACTTGATAACCCGGTAGATGCGCTCCTTGACGTCGAAGGAGGCGAAGGTGTCCTTCATCTGCCCGAACATGTTCTCCACCTTGCCCAGCACCAGGAACCCTCCGGGGCGCAGGGCCCGGGCGAACTTGTAGAAGATGTCCTCCTGGGTCTGGCGGGAGAAATAGATCAGCACGTTGCGGCAGAAGATCAGGTCCAGCTGGCTGAAGGGGTAGGGGGCGAACAGATCCAGCCGGTCGAAGCTGACCATCTCCTTGATCCGGGGCGACACCAGGTAGCGCTCTTTCTCAACCGTGAAGTATTTGGCCACCAGATGGTGGGGGATCTCGTCCATGCTGGAGCCGGGGTAGATGCCGGCCCGGGCCTTCTCCAGTATCTGTAGGTCTATGTCGGTGGCCTGGATCCGGCACTCGGCCTCCATCCCCCGGGCCTGGCAGAACTCCCGCCACATAATGGCCAGCGAGTAGGGCTCCTCCCCCGAGGAGCATCCGGCGCTCCAGATCTGGGCCGGCCGGGTGCGGGCCTGCTCCAGGATGGCCGGCAGGACTTTTTCCTGGACCGCCCGATAGGTTTCGGCGTTGCGGTAGAATTTGGTGACATTGATGGTCAGGGTGTCCAGCAGCTTGGCATACTCCTCGGGGTAGTCCTTGAGCCTCTGCCGGTACTCGTCGTAGCTTTTGACCTGGCAATGCCGCATCCTGACCGCCAGCCGCCGCTTGAGGGGGCGCTCCTTGTACTGGCGGATGTCGAAGCCGCTGTCGGCCAGGATCCGATCGGCTAGGGCCAGCAGCTCGGGGTCGGTCAGATTACTTGGCGAATGCATTCTTGTCCATCAGGGCCAGGTTGCGCTTGACCATCTGGTTGCCAGGATCAGCCTCCAGGGTCCTCCGCCACCAATCGGCCGCCAGATCCTTCCGGCCCTGCTTGAGATAAAGATTGCCCAGCCGGGCCATCTCGGCTGGTTGGATCAGGCCCAGTTCGGCCAGCCGGTTCAGGATCTCGATGGACCGGTCGGCCATCCCGGTCCGGTAATAAAGTTCTGCCAGGTTGCGCAGGACCTCGGGATCATCGGGGCGGGCCTTGAGGGCCTGCCCGTAGTAACGTTCGGCCTCATCCTCCTGCCCCCTGGCCTGCAGCAGGGCCCCGAGGTTGTTGGGAACCGCATGGTTGGGCCGGCCCCGGTTCTCGATGGCCTGCCAGTGATGCAGGGCCCGGTCGGTTTGGCCGTTCCGAAAGGCGATCACCCCGGACAGGAATTGGGCCAGGTCGGGGGTTTGCCCGGTGGACTCCAGGCGGTTGAGCTGTTCCTGGGCCGTCTCGGCATCCCCGCCCCGGTACAGCAGGTAGGCCAGGTTGGTCCGGGGCACCGCCTTCTCGGGCGACAGTTCCAGAGCCCGGCGGTACTGCCGGGCGGCATCCTCGACCTCGCCCATCAGTTCCAGGCTCAGGCCCAGGTTGTT
The DNA here is from genome assembly GCA_937958665.1 of uncultured bacterium. Classification (GTDB taxonomy): domain Bacteria; phylum Edwardsbacteria; class AC1; order AC1; family EtOH8; genus CALGNM01. Next base: position 24,383 of record CALGNM010000404.1, read on the forward strand.
GTAGGCCGCCGCCTGCTTGGGCTCCACCGCGATGGCCTCCAGAAACTCGGTGGCCGCCTCGGCGTACTCCCCCTTGCGGAAATGGATCAGCCCCAAATAGAAGCGGGCCTCGTAATGGTCAGGCTTGATGGCCACTATCCGGCGGTATTCCCGCAGGGCCTCGTCCAGCATCTGGGTGCGGTAGAAGGCCAATCCCAGGTTGCGGTGGTCGTCGATGATGTTCTGGTTCCAGGAGGCCGCCTGGCGGCTCTTCTCGCTGCCCCGCTTGACCAGCCCGGCCAGCAGCAGTCCGTAGACGATCTTGGAGGTCTGGAACTCGCCCAGGGGCGAGGCCTCGGTCACCTCGGCCAGGGAGCGGTAGCCGTCAACCAACCCCAGCACCTGCCTCTCCTGAGCGTTCAGGCTGAGCTCCTCCTGCTGCTTGAGGTCCAGCATCACCTTCTCCAGGACGGTCTGGGGGGTGGGCAGTTTCTTCTCCATGGCCCGCCACTCATCCACCCGGCGGGCCTCCTCCAGCAGCAGGTTCATGGCGTCCAGCGATACCAGGATGTTCTCGCCCTCCGGCCGGCTGTCCGGCTCGAAGAAGAACTCCCCGTCCGGCCAGCGCAACAGATGGAATATGGTGTCCTCGATCTGTCCGGCGATGTCGGCCTCGATGTCGGCCTCGGCCACCAGCCCCTTCTCCAACAGGATGCCCCCCAGGCGTCGGGCCCCGCCCTCCCGCTGCTGGAAGTCCAAAGCCTCCTGCAGCTGCTGCGAGCTGATCAGCCCCCGGGAGAACAGCCGTTCGCCCAGCCGATCCGGGCGGTTCAGCAGGCTGGCATAGCAGATCTTGCCCTCGGCAAAGTAGATGCTGCCGAAGTTGCTGCCGTCGGTCACCTTCAGGCAGCCGGTCTTGCGCCCCACCGCCAGCAGCTGCAGGACGTCCGGCAGATTCACCTCCTTGAAGGAGCCCTTTATGGCCATAACGTTTCAGTCATCAATTCCTCGCCTCTGTCAACCAATGTCCTCGATCAACCGGTCCTCCAAAAACGGCCAGATTTCGATGATAGTCCCCGGCCGGGAATGGCCCTCCTCCCCCTCCGGGCCAGATGGCGGCTGGCGGTCAGGGCTCAGGGAGGCCACCCGGGTCAGGGCCGGGACCGGGGCCGCCGGCTCCTCAATCGGTTGAGGGGGCGGAGCCGCTTGGACCGGCGGCGTAGCCGGCCTCTCCGGAGCCCGGGGCGGCTCCGGAGTGTTGCCGGCGTTACGGGCCAGGGCCCTGACCGCCAATTCCAAATCGTCGGCCTTGTCCGGGTCGAACATCAGACTTTCAATCCGGGCGATCTGCTCCGGGCTGGCCTTGGGCGACAGCGGGCCGAACTCCTGCTGCAGGGCGATCAGCCGCTCGATGTTGGCGGTGTATTCCTGGTAGGCCTGGGTGACGATGGAGATGTCCTGCTCCAGTATCTTTTCGATGCCGGAGGTGTTGAAGCCCTTCATCCTCCAGATGAACAGCTTCTCCTTGTACTCCTGTCTGAGCTTGTCGGCATTCTGCTCCTCGTCGATCAGGGCGCTGACCTTGTGGTCCAGCCCGGAGAGAAAATCGCCGAACTCCCCGGACGGGCCCGGCCCGGGCTCCTCCGGGGCAGGAGCCGGCTCGGGTTGCTCCGGGGCCGACTCGGGGGCCTGGAGGGCCGGCAGGGCCTCGTCCACCACCGCCCGGGTCAGCGGCCCCTCGGCCAGCGAGGCGTAAAGCAGCACCTTGTTGAGGGCCCCCTCCAGCTCCCGGATGTTGGAGGGCACCCGGGAGGCGATCAGCAGGGCGATCTCGTCGCCCAGCTCCACCCCCCGGTCCCGGCTCTTGCGGGCCACGATCAGGCTTTTTTCCCCGGCCTCGATCTCCTTGAGCCCCACGATCAGCCCGCCCATCAGCCGGGACAGCAGCTTCTGGTCCAGGCTCTCCATCCTGTGGGGCGGGATGTCGGTGGTGGCGATGATCTGGCGGCCCGAGCCCACCATCCGGTCGAACAGGGGCAGCAGCCGGATCTGGACCTTGCGGTCCTGGAGCCCCAGGTGCAGGTCATCGAACAGCAGCAGGTCCGATTTCTCGGCGGCAATCAGGTCCTCCAGCGACATCTGGCTGCCGTTGAGGAAGACGATGTTCCAATCCGGCTGGCGCCGGGCCGCGGCGTTACCCACCGCGTGGATCAGGTGGGTCTTGCCCATCCCCACCCCGCCGTGGATCACCAGGGGGTTGTAGACATTGCCCGGGTTCTCGGCCACTTTGCGGGCTGCGGCAAAGGCCAGCCGGTTGCTGGGCCCGGTGACGAAATTGTCGAACTGGTAAATGCTCTGCAGTATTTCCGGTGTGCGGTCGGCCATTTATCTGCCCCCGTTCATCTGCGATACTTGGCGCTCAGCGACTGGAGGACCAGGGCGCTGATGGCCTTGAGGGTGTCGAAGACGCCCACCCCGGTGGTGGCCACCGCCTCGAAGTGCGGGGCCTTCCTGAAGTTGAGGGCGTGGTCCAGCTCGGCCACCGGCACGATGCTGGGCATGTCCCGCTTGTTGTACTGCATCACCAGCGGCACCTTGCCTATGTCCATGCCCAGCAGGCCCAGGTTGTCCCGCAGGTTGGCCAGGCTCTCCTGGTTCTCCTGCCACAGGTCCACCTGGGAGTCGGCCACGAACACGATGCCGTCCGCCCCCTGCAGCACCAGCTTGCGGGTGGAGTTGTAGAACACCTGGCCCGGCACGGTGTACAGCTGGACCCGGGTCTTGTATCCGGCGATATCCCCCAGTTCCAATGGCAGGAAGTCGAAGAACAGGGTCCGGTCCTTCTCGGTGGCCAGGCTGACCATGGAGCTGCGCTTGGCGTCGGGGATCTTGCTGTAGATGTACTGCAGGTTGGTGGTCTTGCCGCAGCGGCCCGGCCCGTAGTACACGATCTTGCAGGTGATCTCTTTTGATGAATAGTTGATCAGGGACATCTGGCGTATATCAATCTTAATAAATTCATGGCCATCCGGCGGCTAGGAGAACAGCTGGGACAGGGCGTCCTCCACCGCCTGGTTGAAGTCCGGCAGGGCCTCCTCCGCCCGCTCCGGAGCCTTGGCCTCCGATAACGCCCCGGCCTGGGCGGGCTGGGCCCCCATACTCTGGGACAGGTCCCGCCCGGCCTGTTCGCTGTCGGCGACGATGGCCCTGGCCAGCACCGGGGAAAGCTCCCGCTCGGCCTCGCCGGCGGTGTGGCGGATCATCCCCACCACCGTTGACTTGTCGAACACCGCAGCCAGTATGAACTGCTCGGCCACCACGCAGAAATAGACGTTCCAGCTGCGGCCCTCCTGGAACATCACCTTGAACTTGTCCTCGCCCACCAGCTTGGCCAGGGCCTGGGTGGAGGTGAAGATGCCCCCGATCAGGGCGGCGATGGACTGGACGTTGAAGTTGGCAGTGAAGCCGGCCTGGCTGATCAGGTGGCCGCTCTTGGACAGCAGCAAAACGCAGTTGGCCCGGCTGTCCTTGAGGTAGCGGCCCATCGACTCCTCCACCGCCCGGTTGATGTCGTCGGAAAGGACGTACTGGATGTTGGTCATAGCATTTCCATCAGGCGCTCCAGGCTGGCCTTCATCTTGATGGACACCAGGCCCAGGTTGGCCCCGGCCTCGGTGATCACGATCAGGATTCCGTGGCGGGCGCACAGGAAGATGATGTTGCCGCTGCTGGCCATCAGCTGTACCCCGTGGACCTCCTCCTCCCGCCCGGCCGCCAGGGCCTTGGCCACCTGGTTGAAGATGTCGGCCACCATGGCGCTGATGGTCTTCTCCTCCATCCCGGACATCAGGTTGGAGGCGATCACCAACCCCTCCTGGTCGATCACCAGGCTGCCTCGCACCTGTGGGATGTCGTTGATCTGGTTGAGGACGTTCTTCATATCTCAAAACGGGTTATTGTTGAGAAAGTGCGTTCAGGCGCTCCACCGCCCGCTTGAGGTTGACCGCCACCAGGCCCACCTTGGCCGAGCTGTCGGCGGCCACGCTCAGCACCTGGCTACCGGCCCGGCTTAGAAAGATCTTCTCGTTCCTGGTGTCGATCACCGCCCTCTCCAGGTTACCCAGCTTGATCTTCTGCATGGCCTGGCTGGCGATGGAGAACACCAGCGAGGCCAGGGCCCCGGCCGCCTCCTCGTCCAGCGGGGCCGCCCCCGGGGCCAGGGCCGAGGCCACCGGATAGCCCGACTCGTCGGCCAGCAGGGCCGAGTGCACTTGGGGGGTTTTGGCCACCTCGCCCAGTATCCGGGCATAGGCTCCGGACTCCTCGGCGGTGGGGGCCGGCTGCTCCCTGGCCGGCTCGGCCGGCGGGGATGGCGGCTCGGCGGCCGCCGTTACCGAAGCGGGCGACGGCTCCTGGTATTCCAGAATCTCGGCCCGGGCCTCGCCGGGCTCGGCCCTCCCGGCCGACTCGGCGGCCAGGACCATCATGGCCTTGGCCCCCTGATGGAATTCTTCGGGAGGCTCGATCATTGGCGGCGCCGGCTGCTGGTCACTTGCCCTGGCCTCCGGCGCCGGCTCAGCCGGGGGCTCCGTTACCTGCTCCGCCGGAGCCGGCCCCGGCGATACGGCAAGCGGCTCTGTGGCCGTTAAAGATTCCGGGGCTAATTCCTCTGGTTTCTCCCGGGCCGGCTCCAGGGTTGACTCTCCGGCCCGGTCCAGCTCGGCCAGCAACTTCTTGGCCAAAGCGTTCTCGGGATGGGATTTAAGGACCCTGGTCAGCTCGGTTCGGGCCTGCTGGATGTCCCCCAGGGCCCGGCAGCACTGGGCCAGCACCAGCCGGCCCTCGGTGTTCTCGGGATGGGACTCCAGCCCGTTCTGGCAGATGCTGAGGGCCTCCTGGAACAGCCCGTTTTCCCGGTAGAAATCGGCCAGCGAGGCGAACAGCAGCGATGAGGGGTCGTTCAGCACCTGGTCCGAGAATTTTTTGACGCTGTCCGAAGACATATCTGACAACATAGCTCCCCACTAAATATGGCGTAAGGCGGATTATTCCGAGGCCGGGATCCGGCGTTCCTTTATCTTCCGCATCTTCTCCAGCCAGGCCTTGACCTCGGGGGACAGCTCCGGGGCCGAGGCGGTCGGCCGCTCGAAGGCGGCCATGGTCTGGCGGCCGTCCCCCAGCTCGGCCTTCTCCTCCAGCCCCTCGGCCCATCTGACCGCCAGGTCCACCAGCTCCCGGGCCCGGCCCGACCGGCGGTCCTGGGGCAGGACGGCCAAAAACCTCTCCCAGCGCAGATCGGAAGAGCACACGTCTGAACTCCAGTCACCGAATAAGAACTCG
>CALGNM010000405.1 GCA_937958665.1 uncultured bacterium
CGGTCTTGTCGAAGACCACGGCCGACACCCTTCCGGCCCGCTCGAAGCTGGAAAACTCCCGCACCAGGATCCCCACGTCGTGGCAAGATGCTGGAAGTCGTCATGGATCTGCTGGCCACCATGCGCGAAGACTGCGAAAAACTGGCTGCCGGCGACCTCCACGAGCTGATGAGAGCCTGGGAGATCGAGCACCGCATCTGGACCGTCGAGGCCCACCTGCGCCACATCCAGTTCCGCAAAGAGACCCGCTACCCCGGCTTCTACTATCAGGCCGACTACCCGGGCCAGGATGACGCCAACTGGTTCTGCTTCGTCAACTCGAAGTACGATCCGGCCAACAAGAAGTGGGATATCTTCAAGAAGGAATACATCAAGATCATCCCCGATTAATTGAAGCGGAGACCGGAATGATTAGGAGTTCCGAAATCCACTAAAGTCCGAACCATAACCTCCGGGTGTTTTCGAATGCCCGGAGGTTTTTATTAAGAAGCGGCCGCTCACAGGGAAAGGGAGGGGCCGGGGAGGCGGTCGGATGAACGTTCCGGTCCCTTCGGAACCCAGATGCGATAGGCTTCCAGAAAATGGTTTTGGCCGGTCCGGATCCAGTCGGGCAGGGGCCAAAACCATTTTCTAAGGGCCTATGGCCGGCTGCTTGCGCGGAAAACCGATTCGGAAAAAACACATGTGCAACCTTGCTAGAATCACACAAACATTATGATGCACGGAGGGATAGCATGACGGTAGACAAACAAGCCCCTGGTAGCGGAAGCGTTATGGTCGTTGGCGGTGGGATCAGTGGGTTAACTACGGCCCTCGAAGCTGCCGAGGTGGGGTATGAGGTGTTCATCATCGAGAAGAACCCATATCTGGGCGGCCGGGTGGCGCAGCTGAACCAGTATTTTCCCAAGCTATGTCCCCCTACCTGCGGACTTGAGATCAACTTCAGGCGGATCAAGGACAATCCCAACATCAAGGTCTTCACCCTGGCGGAGGTGGAGAAGGTTGAAGGCGCCCCGGGAAGTTACACGGTCGACGTGAAGCTGAGCCCCCGCTACGTCAACAGCAACTGCACCTGCTGCGGCGAATGCGCGAAGGTCTGCGAGACCGAGATCCCCAACGACTTCAACTTCGGGATGGACCGGATCAAGGGAGCCTACCTTCCCCACGAGATGGCGTTTCCGGCAAGGTATGTCATCTCCTCCAGGATCATCGGCACCGAAGACGCCAAGAAGGTACAGGCCGCCTGCAAGTATGACGCGGTCGAACTGGACATGGAGGCGAAGACGATCTCCCTCAACGTCGGATCCATCGTCTGGGCCACGGGCTGGGAGCCCTACGATGCCAACCGGATCGACAACCTGGGCTTCGGCCGCTACCAGAACATCATCACCAACATGATGATGGAGCGTCTGGAGATCGGAAGAGCACACGTCTGAACTCCAGTCACCGAATACGAT
>CALGNM010000406.1 GCA_937958665.1 uncultured bacterium
ATCGTATTCGGTGACTGGAGTTCAGACGTGTGCTCTTCCGATCTGAGGCGGCCGGCGGCCTGCTGATCCTGGCCGGGGTTTATCTGACGGTGGCCGGGGGCCGGGCGAATTCCGGGGGCGAAAAGACCGGGCCCGAAGCCAAGCCAGAAACGATCTAGGGGGTAAGATGGGCAGGATAATGATTGTAGCCGGGGAGACCTCCGGCGACCTGCACGGCGGGATGCTGGTTATAGAGCTTAAAAAGCTGGACCCGAAACTGGAGATCTACGGCATCGGCGGGGACAGGATGCAGGAGGCCGGGATGGAACCGCTGTACCATGTCCGGGATTTCTCCTTCATGGGGTTCGCCGAGGTGTTGGGCCATCTGCCCTTCATCCGGTCGGCCTTCCGGAGGCTGGAGGCGGAGATGGAACGGCGCCGCCCCGACCTGCTGGTGCTGATAGATTATCCGGGGTTCAACCTGCGGCTGGCCCGGGTTGCCAAGGCCCGGGGGATCCCGGTGGTCTACTACATATCCCCCCAGGTGTGGGCCTGGGGGCGGCACCGGGTCCGGCGGATAAAAAGGCTGGTGGACCGGATGCTGTGCATCCTGCCCTTCGAGGAGGAGTTTTACCGGATCCGGGGGGTGCCGGCCCGTTACGTGGGCAATCCTCTGCTGGATATCGCCCGCCCGTCCCTGTCCCGGGAGGCCTTCGCCCGGAAGCACGGCCTGAGTGCCTCCCAGCCGCTGGTCGGACTGCTGCCCGGCAGCCGGCATCAGGAGGTGGAGAGGATACTGCCGGCCATGCTGGGGGCCTGCCAAATGCTCAAGAACAAACAGCCTTCCGTTCAGTTCGCCCTGGGACTGGCCCCCAACATCGGCCAGGAGGGCATTCTCAATCAGGCCCAAAGGCACGGAATCAACCCGGCCATAGTGGCGTAGGAACGCTATGACCTGATGGCCCATTCGGACCTGGTGCTGGCGGCTTCCGGCACCGCCACCCTGGAGTGCGGGATCATCGGCACCCCGCTGATAGTGATCTATAAAACCTCCTGGCTTTCCTATCTGCTGGGACGGATGCTGGTAAAGGTGCCGTTCATCGGGTTGGTGAACCTGGTGGCCGGAAAGCAGGTGGTGCCAGAATTCATCCAGCATGAGGCCCGCCCCGGGGCCATATTCCTGATGGCCCAGATGCTGGTCTCCCCCGGCCGCCCCCGCGAAGCGGTCAAGGGCGAGCTGGCCAAGATCCCCGGCCGGCTGGGCCAGCCGGGGGCGGCCCAAAGGGCGGCTGCCGAGGTACTGGACGTCTTGCTTCAGCATTCCTGATGGGTGGTTGGTCCCAATCGGCAAAAATGCTACTGAAAAATAGTAACAACAATAATATAGATAACCATGAAGCTGATAGACCTGCGTTCCGATACCGTCACCCGGCCCACTCCCGCCATGATCAAGGCCATGATGTCGTCCCCTGTGGGGGACGATGTGCTGGGCGACGACCCCACCGTCATCAGATTGGAAAACGAGACCGCCAAACTGCTGGGCAAGCCGGCTGCCATGTTCGTGCCATCGGGCACCATGGGGAATCAGATAGCAGTAATGACCCACACCCGGCCCGGGGACGAGGTGATCCTGGACTACCAATCCCACATCTTCCGCTACGAGGTGGCCGGGGCGGCGGTGATGTCAGGCGTTCAATTCAACGCCCTGACCGGGCCGGGCGGGGCGATGTCGGGGGAACAGGTCGAAGAGGCCATCCGGCCGGAAGATATCCATCAGCCCAGGACCACCCTGGTCTGTCTGGAGAATACCCATAACCGGGCGGGCGGGACAGTCTATCCGCTGGCTGAAATTAAAAAAATTGCGGCCATATGTAAAAAGCGGGGCATTAAAATGCACCTGGACGGGGCCCGGCTTTGGAATGCCTCGGTGGCCAGCGGAGTGCCACTTAAAGAATATTCAAGACATTTCGACTCGGTGATGGTCTGCTTCTCCAAGGGGATGGGGTGCCCGGTGGGGTCGGTGCTGGCCGGGGACAAAGGTTTCGTCGAAAAGGCCCGGCGACACCGCAAGATGCTGGGCGGAGGAATGCGCCAGGCCGGCCTGCTGGCCGGGGCCGGGCTGTACGCGCTTAGGCACAACATCAATAGAATGGCCCAGGACCACCGGAGGGCCAAACTGCTGGCCAGGACAATCGCCGCCATTGACAGCATAGACATCGACATCTCTTCGGTGCAGACCAACATAGTGGTCTTTGATATCAGACGCACCGGCCTGAGCCCGGAACAGGCGGAGGCCAGGTTGGCCCGGAAGGGGCTTTTAGTGGTGGGCTTCGGAGCCAGTCGGCTTCGGGCGGTGACCCACCTGGATGTGGACGACCGGGATATCGAAAGGGCGGGGAAGATAATTAGCAGGGCATTTGGCGGGTAAAGGGCACTGAAAAGATAAAACCTTATGCGCTATTTACGAGGAACCTTCCGGAACCCCACGCATAAGGATTTACTTATCGGTAAAAATAAAAGGGGACATTAACCTTCGGACAAGCCTTAGGTGTGGTCCCCCATCGTAATTCATGCCGATTATTGCGTTTGCCTGCCAATTTGTCAAGGGCTTTCAATAAATATTTCAAGACCGTTTATTCTTAAAAAGCAAACGAGAACATTATTATGATCAACCGCAGCGTGGTGATAGTAAAGGCCAAGCAGCCCTTTGTTAACTGGCTGGCGATGATGCCGTCGCCCGAAGTGATCAGCCTGGAGGAGCTCAACCGGGAGCCCAACGCCTACCTGATACCGGAATACGACGAGGAGGCGGAACGGGAAGGGATAATGCGGAATTATTATGTTAAAATATTTGAACAAGAACTGTGGGCCTGGAGCCGGGACGAGAACGAGTGGCCGGTGATCAGGGACTATGCGGCCTTTAAGCAATGGTTCCAATTGGAGTACGCGCCGCTGGTGTTTGATCTGGATGACATTGAACTGACCGAGGATTGAAGATGAGCACACTGAAAGCCGAACTGCAGAAATTAGCCGCCCAGGCTAAAGACAACCATATCCACCGCATGTCCGAGATGCAGGTACAGGCCAATTATGTGGCCAAAGTGCTGGAACTGCTGGGTTGGAAGGACAGCGACATGAGGATGGGGGCGGCCCAGGGGGTGAACACCGGCAAGTACCCGGACATCCGGCTGCACGACCGCAACAAGCGCACCGTGCTGGTGGTGGAGTGCAAGGACGCCAAGAAGGCCGACAAATTGGACGGCCGTTACGGCAACAAAACCTTCGTGGAACAGCTTTACGGCTACTGCCGGGCCGAGGGCATCAACTGGGGCATCCTGACCAACTTTGTGGAATGGCGGCTTTATAACGATGTTCAGGGCCGGCTTTACAAGGAGAAGAAATACGCCTTTATAGACCTGCTATGGCCCGGAGCCAACCCCAAGTCATACGTGGACATTCTGTCCGATGAGGGGTTGGCTTTTCTGATGAAGTTCCAGCGGACCCCGCTGTGCCAGGCCAAAGGCCGGGTGGATGACGATCCGTTATACTATCCCGTAGAGAAGCAGGTGGAGGACATCAAGGCCAAGTTCTTTGTAAAGCTAAAAGGCTGGCGGGACAGCCTGCGCAAGGAGCTGTTTAGGGCCTACGGGGAAAAATACGACAAGGACCAGATAGACCTGTTTACCCAGAAGATACTGGACCGGATGATATTCATAGAGGTCTGCCACGACAAGGACATAATCGGGCAGGATGTTCACCGGGCCATCCTAAGCTCACGGGGCAGTAAATACGATGAGCTAAAGAAATGGTTCAAGGAGATGGACGAGCAGTTCAACACCGAGCTGTTCGCGCCGATGGCCATTGACCATTTTGACATTGACGACAAGGTACTGGTGCCGATCATTGAAGAGCTGAACGGGATAGACTTCGAGAATGTCTCGGTCCACATCATCGGCGAGGTATACGAGAACTACCTGGGCGAGATGCTGAGGGTGACCAAGAAGTCCGGCTTAAAGGTGCAGGAGCACAAGGAGCAGGCCAAGCGCAAAAGCCAGGGCATTTACTACACCCCGGAATACATAGTGGATTACATCGTCAAGAACACAGTGGGCGAACTGGTGAAGAAGGCCCGGACCGAGGACGAACTTAAACAGATAAAGATCCTTGACCCGGCCTGCGGCTCCGGCTCGTTCCTGATAAAGGCCTTTGACGTGATGTACCAGGCTTACGAAAGATTGAAGATAGAGAAAAACAAGGGCCAGCTGGAGACCGGGAAGGACCTGAAGATAAAACGGGCCATTTTGCAGCACAACCTTTACGGAGTGGACCTGGACGAACGGGCGGTGGAGATCACCAAGTTGAACCTGATGCTGAAGGCCCTGGAGGGTTTTAATTACCACGAACTGAAGGGCCGGAAGCTGCTGCCCAGTTTGAACCTGAATATACGGGTGGGGAATTCCCTGATCTCGGGGCAGACCATTGAACAGTTGGCGGAGAAAGAAGCCCAGACCACCATACCGGGGCTGGATGACGTGGTGGATATAAAACCTCTGCTAAAACTGCACAATGCGTTTTACAAGGAAGTTGAGGATGAGGAGAAGGCCAGGCTGATAAAGGAGATCGAGGTTGAGGAAAGAAGGCTGAATCGGAAGCTGGGGGATAATTTAAAGGGGTATTTCAGCAATTTGGATGAGATAAAGCCGTTGAATTACCAGGTGGCGTTTCCGGAGGTGTTTTCGACCCCACCCCGGCCCTCCCCCAACGGGAGAGGGAGCGCTGGATTTGATGCTGTGATAGGGAATCCACCGTATGTGCGGGTTGATAACATGAATGAAAAGGAAAAGGGGTATTTAAGCTCGTTTTATGAAGCGGCACAAGGGAAATATGACCTATATTATTTATTCGTAGAAAAGGTCATAAAGCTTATGAAGGATGATTCGTATTTTAGCTTTATAATACCTAACCGTTTCTGCACTAGCACTTCGGGTGAGTATTTAAGAACATTCATAAATAAACAAAAAGGGGCTGTAAAAATAAATAGCGTAAGCAAGTTAAATGTATTCGCAGATGCATCAAATTATCCTGTTTTATTTAGCTATTATAAAAATACTTCACTTGCTGGGTTAACTTTGCAAATGATAGAAACAGTAAAAGAAGATGATTTAACTGACAAACAAAAGGGCTTTGTATTAAAAGAAAAGGAACGAGAATTAATAGATCGGAAGAGCGTCGTGTAGGGAAAGAGTGTAGATCTAGGTGGTCG
>CALGNM010000407.1 GCA_937958665.1 uncultured bacterium
ATCGTATTCGGTGACTGGAGTTCAGACGTGTGCTCTTCCGATCTCTTCCGGCGCACCTACATCGGCTCGATGCCGGGCCGGATCATCCAGGGTCTGAAGCATGCCGAGACCAACAACCCGGTGTTCATGCTGGACGAGGTGGACAAGATCGGGCTGGACTTCCGGGGCGACCCGGCGGCCGCCCTGCTGGAGGTGCTGGACCCCGAGCAGAACTTCTCCTTTGCCGACCACTATCTGGACGTGCCCTTCGACCTCTCCAAGGTGATGTTCATCACCACCGCCAATGTGATGGATCCCATCCCCTCGGCCCTCAAGGACCGGATGGAGGTACTGGAGTTGCCGGGCTATATCGAGGAGGAGAAGCTCCACATCGCCCTGCGCTACCTGGTCCCCCGCCAGATCAAGGAGAACGGTCTGACCCCCGAACACATCAAGTTCAGCGAGGAGGCCATCACCAAGATCATCGGGGAATACACCCGGGAAGCCGGGGTGCGCAACCTGGAGCGGGAGATCGCCACCATCTGCCGCAAGGTGGCCAAGGAGGTGGCTTCGGGGGAGAAAGCCCGTAAGACCGTCACCGCCGCCAGCCTCCACCGGTATCTGGGGCCCCAGAAGGTGTTTCCCGAGGTGGCCGACCGCACCGGCGAGGTGGGGATGGCCACCGGCCTGGCCTGGACCCCGGTGGGCGGGGAGATCCTGTTCATCGAGGCCACCAAGATGCCGGGCAAGAAGGGGCTGAGCCTGACCGGATCGCTGGGCGAGGTGATGAAGGAGTCGGCCCAGGCCGCCCTGTCCCATATCCGGGCCAAGTCGGCCGGCTTCAAGATCGACCCCCGGTTCTTCGAGAAGTACGACATCCACATCCATGTGCCCTCCGGGGCCATCCCCAAGGACGGCCCCTCGGCCGGGGTGGCCATGGCCACCGCCCTGGTGTCATTGCTGACCGAAAGGCCGGTGAAGCCCAACCTGGCCATGACCGGGGAGATCACCCTGCGGGGCAAGGTGATGCCGGTGGGGGGGATCAAGGAGAAGGTGATTGCCGCCCGGCGGGCCGGCATCCGGGAGGTGATCCTGCCGGAGCAGAACCGCAAGGACCTGGAGGAGGTGCCGGATCACGTCCAGAAGAACCTGAAGTTCCACTTCGTCACCAACATCGAGCAGGTGGTGTCGCTGGCCTTCAATTCTCCGCGGGGAAAGGGGCGCTGAATTGGGGCTGTTGACCAGATTGGCCATCGGGGCCGGAAGGAGGGCCTCCGGCCAGAAGCCGGTTGATTTCCTGGAGGTCCTCAAGAAGCCCCAAAAGATACTGTGCTATCCGGCCCAGGACGGCGGAGAATTGCTGTTGGCCATCCCGGCCATCCGGGCCATCCGCAAGCATTACCGGGAGAGCGTGCTGTCGCTGCTGGTGGACGAAAGCAAACGCTGGCTTTGGCATTTCGACACCGAGGCCGACCAGGTGATCGACTTCCATCCCAGCCAGCTCAAGGGGTTGTCATCGGGCGAGTATCGGAGGCTGCGGCGGGTTGTAGCGGCCAATAAGTTTGACCTGCTGATAGACCTGAACTACCGCCCCATGGATCTGATGTCCTACCTGCTGTCCCGCTGCGGCATTGCCGTGCGCTACGGGCAGGAGGCCGGGGATGATTATCCCTTCAAGAACTTCCTGGTGCGGGAACCGGGCCTGCCGGGGGACGAGACCCTGCGAAGCCTGGCTCTGATCCGGGCTTTGGGGGCCTACTCCGGGCAACATCCAACCTGGCCGAGGCTGGTGGGGCAGGAGGGTAAGCGTGAATTCCGGGAAAAGCTAAAGGAGCAGGGCCTTAAAAGGGGCCAATCGATAGTGACCCTGGACGCCGGCAATTGGAAGGTAAGGAACCTGCAATCAATTTTGGCCTTGCTGTCCCGCGATTCCCGGCTCCGGCTGGCTATGCTTAATTCCCCCCCAAATTTCAGGGCCAGCGATCAACTGACCATAATCGATCCAGCTTCCGGGGTCGAGACCGCAGAGGTTCTGGCCCAATCCCGGGGATTTATCGGAAGCAAGAATGACCTGTTCTCCATGGCCTACATCCAGAAGGTGCCTTGCCTGATCACTGTGCCATCAGGCACCAAAGGTTTGCCGGCGGCCGGTGACCATCTGACCATCAGAACCGGCCGGTTGCCTTTCGAGTTGGAGCCGGGGGAGATGGAGGGATTCCTGCAGAAAATATTTTAAGTTTGCTATTGACAAACACCTCTCCGAAATTGTATCATAATACTATGCCAATCTTTGAGTTTGAGTGCGGCGAATGCAAACACAGATTTGAACAGCTGATGCGGGCATCGGAAAAGGCGCCATTATGTCCCCGGTGCGGCGGGCACAAGGCCGAGAAGCTGTTCTCCGCCTTCGGTTGCCGGACCGAGGGAGGATTCACATCCAGCAGTAAATCCGGAGGCTGCGGCGGCTGTTCATCCCATAACTGTTCCAGTTGCAAGTAAGGAGGTTCCTCAATGACTAAGGCTGATCTGGTGAAATTGGTGTGTGACAAAACCGGAGTCACCCAGCGGGATGCCAAGATCGTGGTCGACTCTTTCCTGGATGTGATCGCCCTCACCCTGAGCGAGGGCAAGAACATAGAGATCAGGGGGTTCGGGCGCTTCAAGGTCAAGGAGCGCAAGCCCAGACTGGCCCGAAACCCAAGACGGCCGGCCGAGACCGTCCAGATACCGGCCAGGCTGGTGCCCATCTTCCAGCCCTCCAACGAGCTGAAGGCCCAGGTGTCCAAGAAATAACCATCTACACATAAAACACGAAGGAGGTTCCCGTTTAATGCCCTGCGGTAAGAAGAAGAAGAAGCACAAGATAGCCACCCATAAGCGGAAAAAACGCTTGAGAGCCAACCGGCACAAGAAGAAGATCCGGTAGCCAAGGGGCGGGCTGTGCCGAAAGGCAGAAGCCCGCCTTTTGCTTGGATGTTTGCCGGAGAATATTTTTAAATTTCTATTGACTTCATCAGGCTTATGGTATAAAATTCCCGGAAGTCAATCAACCAAATCACCTAAAACCAAAAACAAACGAGGAGCAACCACATGAAGAAACTGGCTTTGGTCCTGCTGGCCGTGGCGGCCTTGGGTTCCATGTCCTACGCCCAGAAGGGCGCGATGTCCATCGGCGGCGACGTCGGCCTGTTCATGCCCACCGGCGACATGGGCGACTACTTGTCCATGGGCTTTGGCCTCTGCCCCAACTTCAGCTACATGATGAACGAGAAGCTGGCTATCACCGGGACTGTGGGATACGTGATGTGGGGCGCCAAGGAGGAGATAATGGGCCTGGAGACCAGCTTCACTGACATGCCGCTCAAGGCCGGGGCCAAGTATTACTTCGGCGAGGGCAAGATGAAACCCTACGGCCTGGGAGAGTTCGGATTCCACATGCTGAAGGCCTCCGTCAAGGGCACTATCGACATGGGTTGGCTGGGCACTTACGAGGTTGACGAGTCCTCCAGCTCCACCGAGATGGGCTTCTCGGTGGGCGCCGGCTTCGAGATGCCGATGAACGAGAAGATGGCCCTCAACGTTCTGGCCCAGTACGAGTCGATCATGGATGACGAATCGTTCAACAACATTGTCATCAAGGCCGGCATCAAGTACGACCTGAAGTAATAATTCCCTTTCCAAAGCCCCGCCTCGGCGGGGCTTCTTGGTTTGCCCCGATGTCATACCATGGCAAGCGAGTATCCACCTTCCATGGATCCCCCTTTACAGGGGGATGACAGAGCCCAATGTTTTCGCCCTATGTCATACTCGCGCAAGTGAGTATACATGTTCCATGGATCCCCCTTTTCAGGGGGATGACAGAACCCAACGGTGTTGCCCTATGTCATACTCGCGCAAGCGAGTATCCAGGGTATACGGATGCCCTTTGCAGGGTATGATAGTAGGGCTGGCGCTGTTTAAACCTTTTGCACCGAAACCCTGTCTAATATACTGTAACAAGCTGATGGGCGATCCGCTAGACATTGCCATACAAGAGGTAAAGGAAGGAAATTCAAGCTCCTTCAACCAAGTGATCCATGCTCACCAGCAGGGCATCTTCCGCCTTTGCTTCCGGCTGACCGGCAATGTGGAGGATGCCAAGGACCTCACCCAGGAGGTGTTCATCCGGGCCCTCAAGGGCATAAAAAATTTCCGGGGCGACAGCGACATCAAAACCTGGCTGTACCGGATCGCCATCAATGCCGGATCCACCTGGCGCCGCCAAAACCTGGGCCAGACCGTGTCAATGGAGGAGACCGGTGACCTGGAGGACACCAAACAGCCCGACCCCATGCTTCAGAAAAGGATCTCCCGGGCCGTGGAGTCCCTGCCCTTTAAGCAGCGCACCGTTTTTGTAATGCATCATTACGAGGGGTACAAGCACGAGGAGATTGCCAGCATCACCAACCGCTCGCTGGGCAGCGTCAAGGCCAACTATTTCCAGGCCGTCCAAAAGCTAAAGGAAAAATTGCAGGATCTGTCCGGCCATGCCGTAGAACGGGAGGTTGGCGGAGCCGGGGCCGGGAATTCATAAACGGCCAACAGCGGACATAATGCTTAAAAAATGCGGCCGGCACTGGAAATCCAAGGAACCCAAGGGCAATGGAGGCGCCATGAAAAATACCAAAGAAAACATGACCGACCGGGAACTGTCCGGGCTGATGGATAAGTGGCGGGTGGAGATGCCCGACCAGCAGTTCTTCGCCAATTTGCCGGCGGTGGTCCAGGCCGGGGCCGGGCAAAACAGCCTTCCCTGGTGGAGGGCAATATTGTCGCCCCTGCCGGCCATGTCGTTTGGGCTGATCGCCCTGCTGTCGGTGGGGCTCTTTGGCCTGGGCCAGAGGATGGCGGCCGAGAACGGCCTGGCCCGGGCGGCCGCCCGCTGGGCCTCGGAGGACTACGGCTGGGCCAGTATCGACCGGGCCCTGGAGTCGGTCTCGGGGGATCTGGCCGCCACCCCGGGCCAGCGTCTGGAGGAGTATCTGTCGATATTGGACCGGGGGACCTACCAGTCTAGCCGTATCACCCCCGGATCTCACGAAATCATTGACAACCTTTCGGATGATGACCTGGAACTGCTGATAGATGAACTTCAGAAATCGAGGAGCTGATTATGAAAAGGACCATGTCGATGATCGCCCTGCTGGCCCTCGGCTGGCCCCTGCTGGCCCAGATCGGAAGAGCACACGTCTGAACTCCAGTACCCGAATACGAACTCGTATGCC
>CALGNM010000408.1 GCA_937958665.1 uncultured bacterium
CGCCCACCCCCGAGTTCTACACTCTTTCCCTACACGACGCTCTTCCGATCTAGTCCTACTATCCCTTTTGGGTTCACCGTTCCAGGGCCGAGATCCTTGAACTGATCGGGGAATGGGACCGGGCCCTGGGAATCTACCGGGAGATGGTGGACCGGGCCGGGAGCTGCCCGGATCTGGAATGCCTGGCCCTGGGCCGGGTCAGCCTGGGCTGGCTGCTGCACAAGAAGGGAGACGAACCGCAGGCCCTGGAATTGCTGAACAAGGCGGAGGAGTACCTGGGCGGTCGGCCGGCGGGGGATGAATATCTGTCGGTCCTCAACAAGATAGGCAACATCTATAACCGGCTGGGGGAGAACCAGCGGGCGGTGGAGATCTTTGACCGGTCGCTGGAACTGGCCCGTCGGATGGGCGACAGGGTATGTACCAGCGTGACCCTGAACAACCTGGGGAACACCTGGGGCGACATGGGCGATTACCGGAGGGCCCTGGAATATTATTCCCAAGCCTATCAGATTGACCTGGAGGCCGGCGACAACTACAGCGCCTCGCTGGATGCCGGCAACATGGGCTGGGTGTACCTGGAGATGGAGGACCGGGCCAGGGCCTTGGAATGTTGGGAGAAGCAGATGGCCTGGTCGGAGAAGTTCGGTGACCGCCACAGCGTAAGCATCGCCCTGGGCAACATGGCCGCCGTCCATATTCTGCAGGGCGATTATCAGACCGGCCGATGGGAGGTGGAGGCCCGGCTCAAGCTCGCCCGGGAGATGGGCGACAAGAAGGGGCAGAGCCTGGCTTACAGCTATCTGGCCAGCATCCACCGGGCCTGCGGCGAACGGGAGCTGGCCGGGGAGGCCTTGACCCGGGCCATCGGTCTGGCCCGGGAGATCGGGCTCAGGAACTACCTGGCCGTATTTCTGCTGGAGAAGGCCGATGTTCTATTCGAGGCTGGCCGGCCGACCGAAGCCGAGGACATCTGCCAGGAGTCGCTGGAGATCTCGGAGGCCTCCGGCAAGGCGGATACCGCCTTTAAGTGCCGGCTGCTGATGGCCCGTCTGCTGGGAACTCGGCAACCCCAGGAGGGGGCCCGGCAGTTGGAGGCTTTACGGGGGAAGGCCTGGCAGCAATCCCAGCGGGCCGTCATCAGCCACGAGCTCTACCGCTTGACCGGGGAGGAGCGGCACCGGGAGGAGGCCCGGGAGATCTATGCCCAACTCTACCAACAGATGCCGGATGATGACTACCGCAAGAAGCTGGAGGAGCTATCGCGGTAGCTGATGCCTAAAAAGCCCGGGCCAAAGCGTCCGGGCTTTTATTATGCCATTTGCATAAAGCTTACTACTGTGGTAAAATAACTCATCTATGGACAATCCCTGCAGCATAGACAGCATACTGCCGCTGGTCAACAAACCGGGCAGGTATGCCGATAACGAGTCCAACGCCTGTCGCCAGGATTGGGGTCGGGCCGAGGTCCGTCTCTGCCTGGCCTTTCCCGACCTGTATGAGATCGGGATGTCGGGCCTGGGGGTGGCCATCCTCTATTCCATTGTCAACCGACTGCCCTGGGCCCTGGCCGACCGGGCTTACTCGGTGGACGTGGATATGGAGGCCAAGCTCCGGGAGCGGGGCTTCCCCCTTTGGGGCTGGGAGAGCCGGCACCCGCTCAACGAGTTCGACCTTCTGGGAATTACCCTTCAGACCGAGCTGGGCTACACCAACGTCCTCAACCTGCTGGATCTGGCCCGGCTACCGGTCAGGGCGGTCGATCGGCAGGAGGGGCATCCGATAGTCGTGGGCGGCGGCTCCTGCTGCGCCAACCCCGAGCCGATGGCCCCTTTCTTTGACTGCTTTGTCATCGGTGACGGGGAAGAGGCTATCGTTGAGATATGCCAGGCAATCAGGGAGGCTAAACAGCATAATGAAGGTAGAAGACAGAAGTTGGAGAGGCTGGCCGGATTGTCGGGGGTTTATGTCCCGTCAATCCACCTTTCGGGCCAGATCATAAAAAAGCGCACCATCTCGCGCCTGGAGATCAAAGATGCTCCTCATCCGCCCCTCGTCCCCCTGGTGGAGGTGACCCACGATCGTCTGACTCTGGAGATAACCCGGGGCTGCACCCGGGGCTGCCGCTTCTGCCAGGCCGGGATGATCTACCGGCCGGTGCGCTACCGCCCTCCGGACGACATCCTGCAGCTGGCCCGGGACGGCATCGCCGCCAGCGGCTGGGACGAGGTTTCCCTGCTGTCTCTCTCCACCAACGATTATCCGGATTTCATCGGCCTGCTGAACCGTCTCAACGGCTGTCTGGCCAGCCAGCGGGTATCGATTTCGGTGCCGTCGCTGCGGCTGGATTCCTTCAGCCAGGAGGTGGCGGTGGCTCTCAAGAAGATCAAGAAGTCCGGACTGACCTTCGCCCCGGAGGCCGGCAGCCAGAGGCTTAGGGATGCCATCAACAAGGGCCTGTCAGACGATGACCTGCTCGGGGTAATCAAACTGGCCCGGGAAAATGGCTGGAAGCAGGTCAAGCTGTATTTCATGATCGGCCTGCCCACCGAGACCTACCAGGACCTGGACGCCCTGATAGCCCTGTGCCGCCGGGCGGCCGGGCTGGGCTTGGCCATCAAGGTGGCCCTCTCGCCCTTCGTACCCAAGGCCCAGACCCCATTCCAGTGGGAGGCCCAGGACGATCTGACGTCCATCCGGGACAAAATTGGATACCTCAACCGCGGCCTTAAGCATCCCCGGATCCAGCTGAAATGGCATGATCCGGAATCATCAGCCTTGGAAGGCCTGCTTTCCCGGGGGGATGCCGGGATGTCGCAGGCCATCGAGTCCGCCTGGCGTTTGGGTTGCCGGTTCGACCAGTGGAGCGAGCATTTCAACTGGGGAAAATGGCGGGAGGCCCTGGGCCGGGCCGGCATCGACCCGGAGCTCTGCTCCGGGGCCCGGCCGGTCGATCATCCGCTCCCCTGGGACCACATCGACTATGGAGTGAGCCGGTGTTTCCTGCTGGCCGAGCGGGAGAGGGCATACCGGGGCGAGGTCACCCCTGACTGCCGGGCCGGCGGTTGTTCCGGCTGTGGACTGGAATGCCCCGAGCCCGGGCCGAGGATGGAGCAAAAAAACGGCCCGGCCGGAGCGGCACAAAAGGATGAGCCAACCACGTCGGACGACGGCTTCGGGCGGATCCGGAAAAAACTGCCCCAGGCTGCCCCGCTGGCCAAAACCCGTTTTCGGGTAAAATATCAAAAGGGCCCGGAGGTGAAGTACATCTCCCATTTGGATGTCACCCAGATCGGAAGAGCACACGTCTGAACTCCAGTCACCGAATACGATATCG
>CALGNM010000409.1 GCA_937958665.1 uncultured bacterium
AGATCGTATTCGGTGACTGGAGTTCAGACGTGTGCTCTTCCGATCTTTTCGCAGGGCGGCCCGTCGTTGAAGCGGGTCTGGACGCCCATCCGGGTGTCGATATGGGTGATGATCAGCCCCTCCTCGGGCAGTCCGACCTCGTAGGGCGGGGTCTTGCGCCGCAGCTCCACCAGGAACACCTGGCCGGAATCGCGGAAGGCGTTGTTGCGGACCCGCCACAGCCGATAGCCGCTGGTGACGCTGCCTTGGCGGGCGGTGCCGACCGAATCCAGGGCGGCGATGGTATACTGGCCGTCGCCGCGCCAGGCGGAGGAGATGGAGTCGGAGCGGAGGATCGCCCCATCGTTGATCCAGCCATTGATGCCGGTGGAGAACTTGCCGTCGATGTCATACTGCAGGTGGCCGCCCGGGAAGGCCGGCTGGTCGCCGCCCTTGATCCCGTTCCAGGAGCCGTTGTCCATCAGGGACCACTCGCCCCAGGGGGTGCCGGAGTAGCCATAGTCGTACAGGTCCGGCCCGCCGATCTGGTGGAACATCTCGTGGGCGAAAACGCCCAGCTGGCCGTTCTGGGGGCAGACGATCAGTTCGGTGATGGAGACACCGTCGCGGGTGCCGAAGGATCCGGTCATGGACATGGACCAGATGTCCTTGGTGTCGCCGGACTCCTCCTGCCCCGGGCCCGGGTGGACCAGAATTAGCCCGTCGGCCGCCCCGTTATTGTCGTTGTCATAATCTATGGAGGCATCGGCCCCGCTGAGGGCCGCATTGTAATAGGTGCTGGAGGGGGCGCCGCCGCTGACCACGGCATTGGTCCGGGCCACCCCGGTGGCCACGATGGCCGAGACCCCGCCGTACCACCAGGTCTTTTTGTAGCTGAAATCGTAATAATAATTGCTCATGCTGCCCACCACCGAGGAGTCGGGAACGTAGGGCGAGGTGGAGTCGCCGTAGCACACGAACCAGAAGAACTTGGTGTTGGCCAGGGCATGGTTGTTGGTGGCAGAAGCGTCATAGGGGAAGGGCCCGTAGGGGTTGTTGCCGGCCTTCTCGCTGGCCGAGTACCAGGCGAAGGTGCTGTCGGAGAAGTCTCCCAGCACCACGTTCATGTAGTTGCGGCCTGGTGACGGGACCTTGGTGTTGGTGGGGTTCTCGGGAGTGCCGCCGATGCCGTACAGGAAGTCCATGGACCGTTTATGGCGGACCTCGTCGGGCACGTTGATCATCTTGTGGGCGTTCTCGGGCATGGCCGCCACCGCCGCGGCGCTGGGCCGCAGGTGCCGGGGATAGGGGCACTCGCTCTTGCCCACGATGTAGGTGGAGGGAACCAGCAGGCCGTTCTCCTGCCGGGCATAGGTCCACCAGCCGTCGGCGTTGACCTTCAGCGAGTGGCCGTCCTGGTCCTCGGCGAACTGGAAGTGCTCGTCGCCCTTGAGGGTGGCGATGAACGAGCTTCCGTCCGGCTGTTCCAGCCTCACCGGCCGGGGTTTGGCCGGAATGGCAAAGCTGGTTCCGACCATGACAGCGACCAGAATGGCCGCCAGCGCCATAGTCAGTAACTTCGACCTTGACTGCATGTTGTGAACTCCTTTTTGGGTTAAATTATTGTTAGAAAATCAAACTTACGCTTAATAATAACATGCACTTTTTGTGCCACAATAAATAAAACGCCGAATCGTTACGGAACTCGTTGATGGACAATTTTTTAGCGATAAATTTGCGTTACTATTGGTTGATTGCGCAAAACCATTTGTGCGCAATTATTGCACGGGGCGAATGACATTTTGGTAATTATCTTGATTGGCAATATGTTACATGACAAGCAGTATTTGCATAAATTCTGTGATCATCTGTTGAAATGTTCCTTCAGGCTCCTGGCAGCATCCCCCGATGGGTCAATTTTTGCCCCCTTATTCCAATATTCAATTGCCTTCTTCCAATTTCCTTGCTTCATCTCTATGTGCCCCAGACGATTATATGGCCAGGCATCGCCCGGGGTCACCCTGGTGGCAATGGTGTAAAGTTTTACGGCCTTAGCCAGCTCCCCCTTGGCCTCCATGACATATCCCCAGTTGGAGTAGGCCAGGCCCAGGTTGACATCCAGTTTGACCGCCTTCTGGTAGGCCTTGATAGCCTCCTCCACCCGGCCCTGCCTCAGGTAGGCATTCCCCAGGTTGTTGTACATCATGGGATTGTAGGGGTCACGGGCCAGCACCGCCCGAAACTCCCTCTCGGCCATGGCCGGGTCGTTGTGGTGGAAGAAGTAGTTCCCGGCCAGGGTGTGGGGCATCAGGGACTCCGGGTCCTCGGCCAGTTTCCGGTTCAGCTCGCCCAGAAATTTTTCCGGGGGCAGAGACAGGTCGGGCGCCGCCGGGTTGACGTAACGGTAACGGTGCCGGTCGATCACCCCCTGGTACCTGGAATCGTCCCGGACGTAGATCAGGCAGGCGTCGTCCCAGTAGACCAGCACCCAGCCTCCGCTGGAAACGATGCTGCGGTTGAAGCGGTCGAAGAAGTCGGTCTGGCTGGTCTTGGCATAGGGCAGCATCAGCCAGTCGATGCCGTAATGGTCCAGCAGGGCCAGGTTGCCCTGGTAGATGCGGTGGTGGTCGTTGAGCACCTCGGTCCCGAAATAGGGGGCGATCCGGCCGTCCACGAACACCGGGATCTCCTTCCACAGCAGGTAGCCCCCGATGTCGAAATCGTTGAACAGCTTGCCCCCGCCCAGATTGGCTTTCAGGAACTCCGCCCCCCGGTCGGACTGCATCCGGGGCTTCCAGCCCAGCTCCACCCGCTGCCACAGGTGTTTCCCCGACCGCTGGTAGAGGGCCGCCCCGGCCAGGACCATCACCACCAGTCCAATGAAGGCTGTGTTGCCGGGCATTCTGTATTTGTAATTCTGAATTCGGAACTTGGCCATGATGGCCTCCAAGGCCCCCTGCCAGTGCCACCCCACCCCGATGACGGTGATGAACACCTGCAGCCACAGGAAGCGCACGTATCCCACCGCCCAGTAGGTGAACAACAGCCACAGCACCGCGAACGAGAACTTAAGCCTCCTCCAGCCCAGCAGTATGCCCAAAAGTGAGAATGACATCCAAACCAGTCCATAGATAACCAGGGGCTCGCGGGAGAAACCCGGGGAAAGCAGGGGCTGGTATTCCAGTAGGCTGGAGGTTATCCGGGCGTCGATGGCCTGGATGTCGGGCCGGAAGAGATCGGAAGAGCACACGTCTGAACTCCAGTCACCGAATACGA
>CALGNM010000410.1 GCA_937958665.1 uncultured bacterium
ACCACCGAGATCTACACTCTTTCCCTACACGACGCTCTTCCGATCTGCCCGGAGCCACATTGGCTCCGGTATCGTAATAGCGGCGGGTAAGCCAGCCGGAAATAGGGGCCTCGATAATGGCCTCCATGAACTCCACTCCCACTTCGTCACGGTCGATAGTGACTAATGTTTGCCCTTTCTCCACCCAGGAGCCTTCTTCAAACAGATAGCGGATTATTTTGCCCGGAAGCTTGGCCGGCACCTCTATTTGATTTTCCGCCATAATGCTTCCCGTCAAGTCCATGTTCTGCACGAACTCCGAAGGTGACAGCACCACAACCTCAACCGGTAGCCCCGATCTTTCCGGCCCGGATGACCGGCGGTTTTTCAGGGTGACTGCAGCCCTGACGGCAACGATGGCAGCTATTAAAAGCACAACGGCAACTACTGTCACATTTCTGCGTTTCATTTGGGTGAGACTCCTGTGTTTGTTGATTGTAATTTTCGGTTAACGCGCCGGATGTCCGATGGCCTTCTCCAGCATGGCCAAACCGATCAGATAATCATGCACCGCCTGGATGCTGTTGGTCTGGGCCTGGGTCAGGGCCAGCTGGGCATCCAGCACGTCCAGGTTGGTGGCCTGCCCGTTACCGTAGCGGACCTGGGCTATCTTCAGGGCTTCCTGGGCCTGCTCCACTGAACGCTGCTGTGACAGAACCGCCTTCTGGGATGCCTGAAGAGTCAGATAGATGGAGGTCACCTCAAGCCGGATTCCATCCTCCAGCATTTCCCTGGCCAGGGCAAGCTGGCCGGCGTTGGCCCTGGCTTCCTTGATCCTTCCCAGCCCGGTTCCCCCGTCAAACAGCGGCCAGCTGGCCGCCACGCCCAAGTCCCAGTTCTTGTTCCACTCCTCGCCGGAGGCGAACCCTGATCCCTTGCTGTAGGAGTAATCAGCGATCAAGGCCACGGTCGGCTGGTAACTGGCGTAGGAAATGAGCTTGGCCCGGTCCACCATCTGCTGTCTCAACCGCAGAGACTGGAATTCCGGCCGGCTTTCCAGGGCCTTCTGGAGCAGACTGGCGCTGTCCGTTTCCACTTCCCGGAACTCCATGGAATCAAGCAGTGACACTTCGGCCCCCGGGTCGCGGTTCAGGGTCATGTTAAAGTGCTGGCGGGAAAGCTGTACGGCATTGCTCATCCTGATAAGCTGGGGCTGCATGTTGGACAGTTGCACCTCGGCCCGCAGCAGGTCGTAGCGCGACACCATCCCTTTCTGGTACAAGGCGCGGACCCTATCCACGTGCTTTTCGATTGAGGACACCGCCTCCTGGGTCACCCTATGGGCGCTCTGGGCCAGCAGCAGACCGTAATAGGCCTTCTTAACGGCCAGAATGACTTCGGCCCTGGCGCTGTCGGCCGACCAGTCGGCCGCCTGGCGGTTCAGCCGGCTGATCTGGTATCCCTGCCATATCCTTCCACCGGTGTATATCGGCCAGCTGGCCGATAGCTTGGCCGAATAGGCGTTACCAATGTTGTCCGAAGAGATCGAGGCGCTGGTCATGGGCACGTGATATCCGGTCGGGACATTGTTGCTGTCCAGCACCGGCAGAGGATAGCTGAAAGCGTCCATCCCTATCAGGCTGTTCAACCGCAGTATGCTACCCGTGGCCGACAGCTGGGGGACTAGTTGTCCCCGGGCGGCGGCCAGCTGGCCGTCGGCCGCCTTGATCCGCTGGACGGTCATCTTCATCCCGGCATTATCCCGAAGGGCCAGGTCAATGGCCTGCTGCAGGGTCAGTTCGTCAGCCGCGGCCAGCGGGGCCAGCAGCAGCAATAACCAGGCAACTAGCTTCATGGGCAACATTCCTCCTTATGCTTATGTTTATCGGCCAACAGCCCTCTGAAAAGAAAATTGACAATGAATTCAAGATCCTTGCGGTTGTATATAGACTTGCCCAGCCAGAAAGAATTCATGGCGTTTCCATGGATCAGGTTGAAGAACGCGGTGGCGGCCTTCTCGGCATCTACCGTACGGAAGTAACCACGTTCCACTCCCTCCCTGACGACCTCGGAAACCGCGCCCAGCAGGTTCCTGAAATGCCCCATCATCCTTTCCCTCATCTTGCTGATCAAGGCCCCAGGCTGATTTCGGGTTATCAGCTGCATCAGGTCAACATTCTCGTCGAATACCCTTAGGATGGTGTCTGTCATATCCCTCAGCTTTTCCGGTGGTGGCTGACCTCCCTTGGCCGCCTGGGTGATGACCTTCTCCAAGTTGTCGACGGCCTCCTCCAACACCGAGAAAAACAGAACCTCCTTGCTCTCGAAATATCCATATAGGGTTCCCTTGGCCAGTTCGCAGTGCTCGGCGATCTCTTCCAAGGTGGTCTCATGGAGGCCCTTGGCGGCAAATATCATCCGGGCTTCCTTCAATATCAACTCCCGCCGGGCTAACCTTTCCCTTTCCTTGCGCGGCATTTTATCCATTTTTGCCATCCTATCAGTGTGGTCGAGCTATTTTACGAAGGGGTCTTGTATAGAAGATTTTTAAGAAATCCGTTAAAAATGAGCTTAGAAAGCACCTGCTTAATGTCCTGATTTCTGTGGTTGAAACGGAATTCTGATTCTTTTAGATAGAGGTAAAACATATGTCTGGGAATGCCGTTATGTTTTCTCATTTTTCTCTTGACAAAGGACCAGAATGATTCGATTCCGTTAATGTGATTATGATCCCTGGCAAATTCCTTGGAGTGGTTTATACGATGATGCTTGTAGCCGGAGAAGACCAAACCGTCATAACTGCTCCATTGGTCGGTATAAATATTGGACTTCGAATTGTTCACTAACCCCTTGATAATAGGCATAATTGCATTACGGGACACGTTGGGTATTATCTTGGTATAAACCACGCCTCTTCTCTTCAGTATGCCTATTACCGGTATCTTGGTCTCTGTGCTGCGGCCGCGTTTGTCGCCACGATGTCTAGAGCCAAAATATGATTCGTCGCTCTCTATGCTGCCGGTTAATTTCTTGAGGTTTTGCTCCTGATACTCCGCTATTCGTTCCCTAAATATCCTGTAAAACCGATCTATGGTATGTCGGTTCAGCTTTAAAAGTTTGGCTGTCTGGGTGGCAGTTAATTCATCGCAAAAACAGCCTAAAATCTTTTTTATCGTGTAATCGCTTACTTTGCTATATTTCATAGGCCTTTCCAGGATTATACCATAAATTTCCTAGACAAGACCCTTACGAAGATCCCGACTCTGAGACCCCAAGGATCTCTGGTGCCTCCGATCCCAGGCCAGGGCTCCGGCCGCAGCCATGGCTCCCAGAGCCAGTCCGAACAATACGTCAGCCAGGTAGTGGTAGCCCCCATATAAGGTTGACAACAGCAGCAGGGATGCCAAGACCAGGAAAGGCCAGGAACGCCACTGAACATATCTCCACATAAGCAGGCAGATGGCTAGGGTGGCAGCGGCATGTCCCGAGGGGAAGGCACCTCCACAGTATGCCGCACTCTCCAGCCAGCCTCTGATCATCAGCGCTACAGAGCCCCCTCCAGTCGAGTAGGGATACTCGAACCGGGGGCTATGGGCCGGCAACAGCATAAACATCAGGTAGGTGGCGTAAAGCGTCAGTATGATGGCCAAGGTCAACTGCTCGAATTCCGCCCTTCGGCCTGATAAATATAGCCACAGACAGCTGGCAGCGATCAACAAGAAGAACGAGCAATACGAAAGCTGCATCAGATCGGCAAACCAGAGCAACGATATCCGGTTGACCAGCTCGGCCGAAGTGGTCCCCAGAAGCCAAACGTCAAAACGATGCAGGTAGGCATCCAGCCTCCAGGGGAACAGGGCATGGACGAAATCTCCGGCCCAGCTATAGGCTAGGGGCAGGGTGACTACTGGATACCAATAGTATGCCAGCCTAGCCAGCCTGCTTCTTTGGCTGGCCACCCCCATGGTCATACCCAGCACTGCCGCCGAAACCAACCCGTGCCTAGCCGCCACCAGCCGCCAGCCCGTAATGTTGTCCCGCAACGCTATAGCTGAAACCGCCATCATGAGATGGTAGCCAGCAATAACCCAATCCACCGGCCTTATCTTATCTACCAGCAGCTTCGCCATCATCTCTCCTGAGTTCCATTTGCAAGTGCAACTTTGAGGGTTTTTAATAAGATTCGAGTGGTGGTTTTGATAATAGTAGTTCTTGCTTGAAAGCTTCCGCAGGGGTTTTGTAGTTCAGTATTTTACGAGGCCGGTTGTTGATTTTATTTATGATGGACAAAAGTTTTCTACCAGTCAACTCATTGATATCGGTGTTTCTTGGCAGGTACCTTCTTAAAATACCGTTGACGTTTTCGTTAATGCCTCTCTGCCAGGAAGAATAGGGCTTGGCAAAATATACCTGGGTTCCTAATCGGTTGGTTATTCTTTGATGTTCGGCAAACTCCAGGCCATTGTCAAAGGTCATTGTTTTTCTGGCTACGTTGGGCAATTTAGAGAAGCATTCGGCGATCAATCTGGCTCGTTCTTTGGCTTTGTTGGTTGCCGGTTTTAAGACTACCAAATACCTGGTCTTCCTTTCTAGATGGGTAGCCAGCCTTTGGGAATGGCCTCGATACGATACAGTATCGCCTTCCCAATGGCCGAACTCAATGCGTGCTTCAACCTCTTGCGGTCTAAGGGATATGTCAACTCTGCCGGGTATGGTGCCTTTGGTGTGTTTTCGGCCATTCCTTTTGCACCTTATCCGGTGTGCATGGGGCAAATACTGTCTTAAGTTTTGTTTCCGGCCTTCAAGGCTGTATATGAACTGGTATATACTTTCTTTGGTCAGATAGTCTTGGCCGGTGTTACGTAGCTTGCCCGCTATTATATCCGGACTCCAGCCTTGTTTGAGCTTTTTCAACACCTTGGCTTTAAGTCCGGGGAACCGGTCCACATATCGTTCTTTTCGCCCGTTGGCCTTGCGCTCTTGGTTGCTTTCCGTTCGGAAGTGTCTGGCAGGTACTCGTCAAACTTCTGGTGCCAGTTGCGCTTTATCTCCCGACCGATCGTGCTCTTGCTTTTCCTTAGCGCTTTGGCTATCTCTGTTTGGCTTTTGCCCTGTTCCAGGAGTTGGTAGATCTCCTCCCGGTCTTCCATTGTTAATTGCTTATATCTTCTCATACAACCCTGAGTATACCACTCAGAGTTGCACTTCAAAATGGATTATACCTCTATTCGCCGGATGCCCCGCCAATGAGGCGATGCTGTCAGAAAATGCTTACCCCCAGGTATTTCTTGGGATTATCCTTCAGATCCTTGATCAGCCGGTTAAGCTCCTCGGAAGAGTCCTTAAGCTTGCGGTACATTTCCTCATCCTTGGACAGTTTGCCCAGGGTGCCCTCGCCCCTTTCCATCCTAGACAGGACAGCCTCCAAACGCTTGGAGGTTGAGTCCAGGGTATTGTACAGCTCCGGCTCCCGCATCAGTCTCCCCAGGCTGCCCTGCCCCCTCCGCAGGCTGTCGGAGATGACATTGACGTTGGCCAGGGTCTGGTTCAGGTTCCGATACAGCGAGGGATCCTTGACCAGCATGGCTATTGTGCCCTGGCCTGATTTTATGGCCTGCATCAGGTGGTTCAGCGTGACCAGCACCGAGTCCAGATTGGTATAAAGCCTGGGGTCGTCTATAATCTTTCCCAGGGTCCCGGTTCCCAGTTCCACCTTCTTCATGATGGTGTTCAACGAACGGGTGGTGGAGCGCAGGGTATCCGAGATCTCGGCCACCACCGCCAGGATCTCCTCCGGCGGCATCACCTCCCTAGTCATGAGAATCTGGCCATCTCCCAGCGGCGGATTGCCAGGCCCGGCCGGGACTATCTCCACAAGTTTATCGCCCAAAAGTCCCAGACTGCTGATCCTGGCCACCGAACCCTGACGGATCTTGCCCTGCCATTCCCGCTCGATCTTCAGTTTGACCTCCACTCGCGGATTTTGCTCGGTCTCCACCAGATCGATGCCGCTGACCACCCCCACCTGAAAGCCGGCTACCCGGACCTGGGCCCCCTTCTGCAGGCCTCCGGCATCGGCGAACTGGGCCCGCAGCAGATACCTCTGCTTTAGCAATCCCTGCCGCTCTCCTACCGACAGGACCGCCAAAAGGGTTATGACCAGCCCCACCGTTATCAGGGCCCCCACCTTTACCTCGTGGGACAGCTTATTGCTCGCCATGGCCGATCACCCCTCCTTTAATAAAGTCTTGGACGAACTTAAGTTTAGAACCTCTTACCTCCGAAGCACTTCCCGTCAACAATATCTCGCCATCTTTTATTACCACAAACCGGTCGGCCACCTGGAATGCATTGGCGATTTCATGGGTCACCACTATGGAAGAGACCCGACGCTCCGCCTGCAGTTTGCGTATCAATTGGTTTATCTTGCGGGAGGTCAGGGGATCCAGCCCGGTGGTAGGCTCATCATAGAACATGTAGGAGGGCCCTATAGCCATGGCCCTGGCCAGGGCCACCCTCTTCTTCATACCCCCTGACAGCTCCGACGGCATCAGGGCCTCGGTGCCTGACAGCTCGACAAATTCCAGGCATTCGGCCACCTTGTCCCGAACCTCTGCCTCGGGCATTTTGGTGTGCTCCCGAAGGGAATAGGCTACGTTCTCCATGACGTTCAAGGAATCAAATAGGGCAGCCCCCTGAAACAGCATGCCTATCCGCTTGCGCAGGGGCATCATCTGTTCCTCCCGAAAGCGGGAGGTGTCGATTCCATCGATGATGACCGCCCCCCGGTCCTGTACCAACAGGCGCAGGATTATCTTTAACAGCACACTCTTACCGCAGCCGGACCGCCCCAGAATGACGATGGTCTCCCCGTCCTGGAGTGAAAGGCTGACACCCTTCAGGACCTGTTTGCCTTCAAATGATTTCTCGATATCTTTTATATCGATCATGGCTGGCCGTTGCTTATATGCCTATCAGGAACAGCAGTTTGGTGATCAGGGCATCCAGCAGGAAGATCAGCACCGAGGATACCACCACTGTCCTGGTGACCGCCTCGCCCACCCCCCTGGTCCCCCCCTTGGTATTGAGCCCAAAATAACAGGCAACCAAGGAAATCATGGCCCCGAAAACCAATGGCTTCAAAAGGCCGCTGAACAGGTCGTTCAAGACCAGGGAATTGACAACCGAGCTCTTGTAGAATGATACTGTCAGGCCCAGGTTGAGAACCCCCACCAGCATCCCCCCCAATATGCCGATCAAATCCCCGATGACCACCAGCACCGGCAGCATCAGCACCGAGGCCAGAAACCTGGTCATCACCAGTTTCCGCAGCGGGTCGGTGGCCAAGGCCTTCATGGCATCAATCTGCTCGGAGACCTGCATGGCGCCCAATTCGGCGGTAATGCCCGCTCCTACCCGGCCGGCGAATACCATGGCAATCAGCACCGGACCCAGTTCCCTCACTAGGGACACCGCCACTATGCCCCCCACGTACAGCTTGGCCCCGAAGCGCATCATGGCATACCCAATCTGGAAGGCCAGTACGAACCCGGTGAAAAACCCCACCATCACCACGATGGACAGCGAGTCCACCCCAATCCGGTCCATCTGCTCCCAAACCGCTTTGGGATAGTAGGGCGGGCGAAACAACCGACGGGCCACCTCCCATTGGAAGGCGAAGAAGCGATATACCTCCGACGAAAAGGCCCTGGCCCGGTTGATCAGGTAACCATTCATCATACTAACCGTTCATTTGTTGACTGACCAGTCAGTCATTATTATACTATTAATATAATAATTTGTCAAGGCTAAGAAAAAAGCCCGCCGGAGCGGGCTTTTCCTGTTACTCCAGGTACAGGCTCAAACTCGCCTGATAGGTCTTCTGCCGGCCTCCACCCTCGACGGCCAATTGATCCACCATGGCGGCATCAACTATGATTCTTTTATAGACATAACCCAGCCCGGCCGACCAATCGTACTGTCCCTCGGGGGCCTTGTAGTATTGGCTGGCTCCCCCCCGGGCCACAACCGCACCATATTCAGGAAGGGCGAATTTATACTCCCCTCCCACCATGTATTTCATCTCGGGGACTCCACTGCCCCAAAACTTTTCAACGCTTGCAGTTACACGAGGCGATCGTCCGTTATGCCAGGAAAGTCCCCCCAAGATCTTGGGTTTCAACCGGTCGTCCGCAAATTCCTTCCAATAAACCTTTGCGGCCAGATTCTGAGCAATTATCCCTATCATGAACGGTTCATGACGTCCATGGAAACCCAGATCAAAACCGTATCCGGTCCCAGTTTCATCGGATATCTGGGCCGGACCCCAGAGGGTATCGGCCTTGGTTTGGGTTACTTCCACCATCCTAGCCACCAGCAACTTCAAAGCCACTCCCATGGACATCGAGGGGTGAAGTTCGTCCTGCTTTGCTAATGCCAGGGCGAACTCATCGATTCCGTATCGCAGATAACGGCTGACGGTGTCTGTCCCTGAAACCTCCAGGGCAGTGCCGGCTCGGCGGGCGATGGATCTCCAGGAGAGACCCATTCCCCGCCCGGACAGGGCCAGGTAATTCATCCGTTTGGGCCCCGAGAAGACCGGATCGAACATCTGGCCCTGGGGGTGAAGGTAACTGCAGGTGGCCATGGTCCATTTCATGCCCGACAGGCCGGCCGGATTCCAAAACACCAGGCTGGGATCGCTGTCATCGGACACCAGGCTCCCTGCCAGGGCCGCTGCCCGGGCTCCGGGATCCGGCCCTTGATAGGTCTGCCATGAGATGGGCGAGGCGGCGGCGGCCCCGGCGGCCAGCACCAATAGCAGTATCATTCGTTTGCTCATATGGTCCGTTTCAATATTTGAATTTCATCCTCATCCCCAGGCTGATCTTCTGTTCCTTTTGCTCATCGCCGCTGGTGCTTTGAACAAACAATGAGCTGCGGGGCCCGAACAGGTACTCGGCCTTGAAGTCGTTGCTGAGGTCGGCGGCAAAACCGCGGGTGTAGCTGACAAAGACATTGCGGGTGACGTACTTGCCCAAGGTGACCTCAGCCCCTTTTTCCTGACCGGTATAGGTCTTCATTTTTACCACGTCCACCAGCCCGGTCTTCTTCTGGATTAAGATCGGAAGAGCACACGTCTGAACTCCAGTCACCGAATACGATC
>CALGNM010000411.1 GCA_937958665.1 uncultured bacterium
TCCGTATGTTTATACTGGTGCTGATAGCGAATTATGGTTAGTCAATTATGGAGGAGCTTGTTATGGTCGTTATCAGTAGCCTTATGTTCAGTAATAGGCAGCTATTGGTATTGGCCGGAGTTGTTTGTGTTTTATCAAGCCGTAGACGGCATTCGCGTGCGTATTCGTTGACTGGTGTTCAGACGTATGCTCTTACGCTCGATTACTTCCGTTAATACAACAACCATTGCCCATTGTATAACCACTTAGACAGGGGCTGCCAAAGGTTGTAATTGAATCACCAGTTGCGCAATCTATTTTTAAAGTTATCATCTCCGAGAAATGATGATAACCGGTTACATATAGATAACCTTTTTTATCTATTGCACAACTTCTTGCACCACTATTGCTGTCATCTGATACAGTATAAATTTTTGACCAAACAGTATCGCCGTTTTGCTTATACTTTATAGCTATGAAATTATTATATTCATTGCCGACAACATACAAATTGCCAGAATCATCCACCGCACAAGCACTACCTGAAGCCGAACCCCTGCTATATCTCCTTGTCCAAATGGTGTCGCCCTTAAAATCATATTTTATCGTAAATATGTCGTTATCCGTTGTATTCGCTGAATAGCCAGTAACATAAATATTCCCGAAGGCATCTACGGCACAGCCTAATCCCTGTTCATCAATATTGTAATTGCTGGTGAATATTTTTACCCATTTCTCTTGGCCGGTAGAATCGTATTTAATAGTCAAAAAATTATTATGCGTATTAATGGTTGTTTTGCCTGTGGTAATTACATTACATGAATCATCTGTAACTATGCCGTGGCCGTCATTCCCGGGTGCAGTATCAAACAATCTTGTCCATATTGTGTCGCCTGTTATCCCCGAGTACTTAATGGTCAACCTGCCATAATGGTTGCTGGGGGGGCACATTGACCACCCGGTAACATATAAGTCGTTGTTTTTATCTACTGCACACGCAGTAGCTTCATCGTAGTTTGATGATGGCCCTTCAAAATACTTCAACCATTTTATATTGCCATTATCGTCGTATTTTATTGTCAAGTAATCAAAATTTACCATAGTAGTATCTGCCCGCCCAGTCACAAATACACCACCATCCAGACTTGCAACACAACCATTCGCTTCATCACTACTACCGCTCCCACCATATTCTCTAACCCACACCGTGTCCACCTGCGCCAGGGCCGGCACCGACAGGGCCAGCAGGGCCAATAATGATACTATCCTTTTCATCTCGCCGTCCCTCCCGTCCAGATAGGGGCCTGGGGCGGGTTGGGCGGAGTGGGCAGGGTCTCG
Source organism: uncultured bacterium (assembly GCA_937958665.1). Classification (GTDB taxonomy): domain Bacteria; phylum Edwardsbacteria; class AC1; order AC1; family EtOH8; genus CALGNM01. The sequence goes on from CALGNM010000411.1 coordinate 1,318, forward strand.
TCCGCCGGCTGGTCGGTGGTGGTCTCGCTCCCTCCGCCCAACAGCAGGGCGGCCGTCCCCCCGGCCGCCGCCGCCCCCAGCCCCCCCCAGAACCACCACTTGCGGTAGAACGGCCGGCCCTGGGCGGCCGGCTGGGGCAGGCTGCCGGGGGCCAGCCTGCCCTCCGAGCCGGCGGCCGCCGCCATCTTGTTGGCGATGGTCCGCATCACCTCGGTCAGCAGCTTGTCGATCTCCCCGGTGTAGTCCTGGGTGACGCTCTGCTCCACCCGCCCGGTGCGGACGTCCACCATCCGCAGGCCCACCGAGTAGGTGCGGCCCACCTTGCCCAGGCTGCCGGCGATCATCTTCTCCACCCCGATCAGCTGGCCCACCTCCACCGCGCAGGCGTTGGTGTTGCAGGCCCCGGACTGCTGGAAGCCCTGCTCCTGCAGGATGTCCTGCATCTTGCCCCGCTCCATCATGTCGAAGGCCCCGGTCTGGAACATCTCGTAGCGCAGACGCTCCGACAGGGCGGCCGACTCGGTCTCCGACACCCCCTTGGACTCCAGGTCCAGGATGGCGGCGGTGGTCTTTTGGGCCGGCGGGGCCGCCCGCAGGGACCCGGCCAGCAGGGCCAAGGCCAGCAGAAAGATGATGCGCTTCATCTATACCTCGAAAAATTGTCAAGCTGATGGATCTGTGGACTATGATATCAGCCCCGGAACCGAATATCAAGGAAAATTTTGTCGGCCGCTAAACCGGCCCCGTCAACCCCTCCAGCTCTCCCTCCACCTCGGCCGCCATGGGCTCCAACCCCAGGCCGCGGAAGAGGTCCCGGGCCCTGGCCAGATTGGAGGCCGCCTCGTCCTTGAGCCCCTGCTTGACAAGGATCTGGGCGTGGCCGACCAGGCACTGGGCCGCATCGTAGTCGTCCTGCAGGCCCTGGTATATCCGGAGGGCCGCCAGACATTCCTGCCCGGCCGGCTCCAGCTCGCCCCGGGCCTCCAGCAGCCTGGCCCGGACGTCGTGGCATTTGGCCCGGTCCATCTCCGAATCCAGCCTTTCGGCCAGGGCGGCGGCCTCCTCCAGCAGGGGCCCGGCCTCGGCCGGCCGGTCCAGGGCCACCAGGGCCGAGGCCATCGAGCACAGGGTGAAGCAGCGGTCCAGCTGGTGGCCCATCTCCAGCTGGATCTCCAAGGACTCCCGGAAGTTTTCCAGGGCGGTCCGATGGTCGCCCAGTTGGGCGTGGATCCCCCCGATGACGTTCAGGCAGCCCACCTGCCCCGCCCGGTCGCCGATCTCCCGCCGGATGGACAACGACCTTTCGGCCTGACTAAGCGCCCCCTCCCAGTCGTTCCGCAACTGGCAGAGGTTGCTCAGGGAAAGGTAGCCGACCGCCAGTCCGGCCCGGTCGCCGATCTCGGCCCGGATCGCCTGGGCCCGTCTGGTGCACTCCAGCGATTTTTCCAGCTGGCCCCGGTAGTAGAAGATATTGTCGATGCTGGCCAGGCTCTTGGCCTGTCCCAATTTGTCCCCGGTCTCCTCCCGGATGGCCAGGGACCTCTGGTAGTGAGATCGGAAGAGCGTCGTGTAGGGAAAGAGTGTAGATCTCGGTGGTC